>JACRCY010000487.1 GCA_016218785.1 Deltaproteobacteria bacterium | reverse complement strand
GACTCCATGGATCCGTCGAGCGACACCCGCGGCATCGCCTTCAGCGAGGACGGCACGCGGGCGTTCGTGGTCGACCGGCAGCCGCCCGGGCTCGTGCTCATCGACACGTCGCTCGAGGATGGTCTGCCGCGCAACCAGATCGTCGACGCCATCGCGCTCTGCCCGGAGCCGTCGCTCCTCTACCTGAAGAAGGTGGGGGGCTCGAACCGGGCCTTCGTCGTCTGTTTCGCCGCCGGCACCGCGTACGTCGTCGACACCGATGCGCTCCGGCTCGTCGACACCATCCTGCTCGGGCAGGGGCCGAACGCCATGGCCTTCGCGCTCGGCGACCCGTCCCGGCCGCTCGCGTTCGTGGCCAACTACGTCGAGAACGACATCGCGGTCATCGACCTCCTCCCGGGGAGCCCGACCGAGCATCAGATCATCGCCCGGATCGGCTACCCGTCGCCGGTGCAGAGCCACTGATGCGCCACCTCGACCTCGCCCGGACCGTCGCCCTCGCGACCGCGCTCTTCGCGGCGTGCTCCCAGGACCTGGTGCAGACCCCGTCGCGCAACCTGGACCGGCCGACCGACGTCGCCTTCGTCTGCATGTCCCTGCCGGACGGCGGCACGGTCCCCACGCCCGTGCCGGAATCGCAGTGCGCCATCGACCCGGACGCGGGGCTGCCGAGCGCCACCCTCTACGGCTTCGTCACCAACACGGCCCGCGGCGAGGTGGCGCTGGTCAACCTGGGGCTCGACACCACGATCCACCTCGTCGACCTCGATCCGCGCCACCCCGGCTACGGGTTCGTCCCGGTGGGCAAGCTGCCGTCGCGCATCGCCGCATCGAGCGACGGCTGCCGCATGGCCACCGCCAACACCGGCACCTGCGACCTCTCGATCATCGACACCGGGGCCACCATCACGCCCACGGTGACCACCACCGCCACCGTCGGCGACGGTGGCCTCACCGTCCCGCGCGGCACCGTGGCGCGGGTCCAGCCGAGCACGGCCAACGGTCTCCTCGCCGCCCGGCCGCGCGAGATCGCGTTCGTGGCGTCGGGCGCGCCCGAGACGTGCGCCGTGGACACGGTCTACCAGGTCCTCGTGACGTTCCCCCGCTGCGGCCTCGTGGCGATCATCGAGGTGCCGACCGGGCGGATCGTGGATTCGGTGAAGCTCACCCAGGCCGGGCTCGTCTCCGCGGGCACGTCGCCGTGGTGCCCGTCGGAGTGCGGCGCCGAGACGGGCAGCCCGCCGGAAGACGGCGGCGTCCCGGACGCGCCGGCCGACGCGGACGACACGGACGCGGGTGGTGCCGGTGACGACGGCGGCACGGGCGACGATGCGGGCGCGGGCGACGACGGCGGGGTGGGCGAGGACGCCGGCGCGGGCGACGATGCGGGCGCGGGCGACGACGGCGGCACGCCGCCCGCCACGGGCCCGGCGCCCATGGCGGGAGGGCTCGCCCTCTCGCCCGACGGGAAACGGGTCTACGTGGCCTCCGACGACCAGCCGCTCGTCTACGCGGCCGCCCTCGACTCGGGGCAGCTCACGGGACTTCCGGGGGTCGTGCGCCTCGACTCCACCGCGGCCGGCGTCCGGCGGCTGCGGCTGTCGCCGCCGTTCGAGTTCGGCGACGTGACGCAGAGCTTCCTCTACGCCTTCGCCGGCGACCGGTCGGTCCACGTGCTGCTCGCGCAGGAGACGCGGAGCGGCGCGGTCTCCGACGAGATGGTCGAGTGCGAGATCAACCCCGACCCCCGCACCTGGAACGACTACCACGGGACGCCGGCGGGCATCCTCGCACCCGAGAAGCGTGGCTGCGTGCGGCTCGACGATCACCCGCGGCGAGCGCCGCTGGCCAAGACGCCCGGCATCCTGACCCAGAGCGGCGTGCCCAAGGACGTCGCCTTCCAGACCCTCACCGCCTACCAGCTGTCGCAGCGCGCCGAGACGACGACGGCCGGGCCCAGCAACATCAAGGGGACCTTCGGCTGGCTGGCGACGTCGCGCGGCACCATGGCGCTCCTCAACATCCTGCCCGATCGCGAGGCCGGTGAGGCGGGGTACGGGATGGAGGGGAACGGCTACACGCTGCGCCCCGACCCGACGCTGCTCCTGGCGCACCACCTCCGCAACCTGGACGACATCACCTCGCCGATCACCGCCGACAGCGTCGGCTCGCTGGCGCAGAACGCGGGGCCGCCGCGCGTCTACGCCATGACTCGTCTCTCCGATGGCGTGGCCTACACCCGGCCCGACGTGTTCCGGGTGGACGAGGCCCACCTGAGCAGCGGCAAGATTGCCACGAGCGTCGACCAGGTGTACCAGGACTGCAAGTCCCTCCATGAGGTCTGCTTCCCCGACGTCGCCGCCGTCCAGGACGAGAGCTGGACCTTCTCCTTCCGCGGGACGCTGCCCGGCTCCCTCCGGGCCACGGGGAACCTCGACGACGCCGGCTGGGCGGTCGAGGATCGCAGCCAGGCGTTCTGCGAGCTGGGAACGCGGCCCGCCGACCTCTTCATCCTGGGCGGCTGCGTGCTCGATTCGCAGTGCGCGAGCGGGGAGGTCTGCGTGTCCGACCCCGTGGCGCCCCCCTCGGTGACCGGGCTCTGCTTTCCCGCGGCGGAGGCCGAGGCCAAGCGGACCGAGTGCTACGGGTTCCTGAGCACCATGCGGTACTACCGCGTGGCCAAGGCCTACGCGGACCGCCTCGAGCTGGCGCCGGCCTACGAGGTCCGCGACCTTCCGGGCGGCTGCGACCCGACGCTCGGCGCGGCCGAGGACGACCGCTGCAACGCGAAGCACGACAGCGACATGCGAGAGCCCGACCCGACCACCAGGTACTACCGGTGCGACGCCGTGCCGTGGCCGAGCGCGGCGCCCGGCGAGTGCGTGCGCGACTGCTCGGAAGGCCGCGCCTGCGGCGCGGGGTACGCCTGCGAGGGCGCGACCCAGAGGTGCGTGGCCGGGCCGCCCTTGACCCAGGACGCCAAGACCGCCTGCCTCGGCGAGCTGGTGAACTACGCCCTCCAGACCGGTGACGGCTACCTGGTCAACGGGAACTTCCAGGGCACGGCCGTCACCGGGTTCCTCCACCGCGTGGTGCGGGCCGCGGCGAAGGACGCCTCCGACCACTACCCGTGCGTGGACAAGCTCGACCTGACCACCGACCCGACCGAGCGCGCGCGGCTGGCCCTGCAGCAGGGACGCATCCCCATCCTGCCATTGCCGTGCACGGCCGACCCGCTCCAGAGCTGGCCTCCCGACCCGAACCCGTGCCGGGTCGACGGCGTCGACGAGGAGTACCTCATCACCGAGGGCTCGACGGCCACCGTCCGCGACGGCAAGGCGGTCAAGGTCTACTACGCCAACCCGATGATCAACGTCGGCTTCCTCCTCGGGCGCCTCGACGACTCCGGCGCGCTCGTCGTGAACCCGCCGCCGAGCGTGAACTACACCATCGAGGTCGACGTGGCCGGGTGGTACATCCCCTACACCATCGGCCTGGCCTCGTTCCTGCCCGAGACGGTGGTGACGGGGCCCGACGGCTACGTCTACGTCGTCGACTCCGGGCTCGACATCTCCACGAGCGGCCTGCGCGGGCAGCTCCTGCGGGTCGATCCCATCACCGCCGCCATCGACCCGAACTTCGTGGTTCGATAGACCGCGCTGGCGGCGCGTTCGCTCAGCCCTCGTCGTCGGGCAGCGCGGCGTGACGCACGACCTCGCGCCCGGGCCCCCCCTCGCTGCACGTGGGGCAGGGGATGATGACGCAGTCGCGGCACGGTACCCGCCGCAGGTGCGCGATGCGGTCGAGCAGGTTGCCCAGGGCCACCTCGGCCCGCTCGCGGGCGGCGGCGTGCGCGTCGGCCTCGGCGATGAAGGCCTGAACGCCGTCCTCCGGGCTCGCGTCCTCGAAGCCCCACGTCGAGACGCGACGCCAGATCTCCGCGAGGCCGCCCGGGTCGGTGGCCACCGACAGCTCGGCGTTGGCCGCCTCGAAGGCGGCCACGCGCCGCTGCAGCCGGCGCACCTCGGCCTGGAGCTCGGCCACCTCGAGGGAGGCGGCGCCGAACGCGGGCTCGAGATCCACGTCGATGTTGAAGTCGTCCGACGCGCCCACGACCGCGTCACGTCCGCGAACGGGCGGCGAGGGGGGCGGAGGCCGGCTGGGTGGATTGCTCGCCACGGCGTGCCTGCGTTGCTGCATTGTACTGGCGTCCGGGACCCTGGCAAGCAGAGGGAAAACTTGCGCACACCGCGGTCGGACGATAATCCTTGCATAACATCGGTCTACACTGCGGGCCTCGTGTAGTTGTTGCAGGAATTGGTCTTGTGTTCAGGTGGGCCTATGTGGTAGTGTAACTTACACGGAAGGCGGTGGGGTCGATGGTGTCGGTGCAGCAGTCGCTCCAGCAGGTGCTCCGGGCCACGCTGGAGGAGTGCAAGGACGCGGGCCTGTTCCGGTGCGAGCTGCCGGAGATCGCCATCAGCCGACCCAAGCGCGCCGAGCACGGCGACTTCGCCACGAACATCGCCCTCGTGCTGGCGCAGCGAGCGGGGCGGCCGCCCCGCGCCCTCGCGGAGGAGATCGTCGGGCACCTGGTCGACCCCGAGGGGATGATCGCTCAGGTGGACGTGGCGGGGCCGGGCTTCCTGAACTTCAGGATCGCCGACGCGTACTGGCTCCGCCTGCTCGGCGAGGTCCTCCACACCGGGGACGAGTTCGGGCGGGGCTCGGCCGCGTCGCCCGGGCGCATCAACGTCGAGTTCGTGAGCGCCAACCCGACGGGACCGCTCCACGTGGGTCACGGGCGCGGTGCCGCCGTCGGGGACGCGCTCTGCCGCCTGCTGCGCTTCGCCGGCTACCACGTCGGCTCCGAGTACTACGTCAACGACGCCGGCAACCAGGTCGCGATGCTCGCGCGCTCCACCTGGGTCCGCTACATGGAGCTCCTCTGCGAGCGCGACCCGTCCCGCGGCCCCGCGCCGGCGCTGCCGGAGGACGGCTACCAGGGGGAGTACGTGCGCGACATCGCGCTCCAGCTCCTCGAGCGCGACGGCGAGCGCTGGGCAGGCGCGGAGCCGCCCGGCGACCTGGAGCCCATCCGGGAGTTCGCCGTCTTCGTCACCCTCGAGTGGATTCGCGCGACCCTGCAGCGCTTCCGCGTCGAGTTCGATCACTGGTTCAGCGAGCGGACCCTCCACCAGAGCGGGGCGCTGCAGCGGTGGGTGGACGCGCTGAAGGCCAGGGGCCTGGTCAAGGACGAGGACGGCGCCCTCTGGCTCAAGACCACCGAGATGGGCACCGGCGACGACAAGGATCGCGTGCTGCGCAAGAGCGACGGCGAGTGGACCTACACGACCGCCGACCTCGCCTACCACGCGAACAAGCTCGAGCGCGGGTTCGGCCACCTGATCGACATCTGGGGCGCCGACCACCACGGGTACGTGCCGCGCATGAAGGCGGTGATGAAGGCGGCCGGGGCGGAGCCGTCCCAGCTCGAGGCGCTGCTGGTGCAGTTCGTCACCCTCCTGCAAGGGGGCGAGAAGGTCGCGATGGGGAAGCGGTCGGGCAAGTTCGAGACGCTCGACGACGTCATCGACGAGGTCGGGATCGACGCGGCCCGCTTCTTCTTCCTCACGCGGCGCCACGACAGCCACATCGACTTCGACCTCGAGCTGGCGAAGAAGCAGTCGCTCGACAACCCGGTCTTCTATGTCCAGTACGGGTACGCGCGGGCGTGCGCCATCCTGCGGCGCGCCGCGGAGCTGGGCATCGACGAGGCGCCCTACTCGCTGGAGCTGTCCGAGCGGCTCAAGCTCCCCGAGGAGATCAACGTGCTGCGGCGGCTGGCCGACTTCCCGACGCTGGTCGCCGAGGCGGCCGCGGCGCGCGAGCCGCACCGGCTGGTCTTCTTCCTCACGGAGCTGGCCCAGGACTTCCAGAGCTACTACACGCGCCTGCAGAAGGTGCACGGCGACACGGTCCTGCCGCAGCGCCGCCACCGCGAGGGGGACTGGCAGGCGACCTGGGATTTCGACAAGACGCGCGCGCGCCTGCTGTGGGTGCGTGCGATCCGGCAGGTCATGAAGAACGCGCTCGCGCTCCTCGGGGTCGAGGCGCCCGAGCGCATGGAGCGGATGCCGGCAGAGGCAGCCGCCGGCCCCGACGAGGACGAAGTCGAGGACGACGCGGGCGAGGCCAAGGCGTGACCCCGTCCGAGCGGAGGAACGAAGCACATGCGTGAGGCCGCACGGTGGCAGGACAAGGTCGAGGTGCAGCTCGACAACCGCCAGCTCTACTTCCTCTTCTTCGGCACGGCCGTGGCCGCCTGCCTGGTGTTCACCGTGGGCGTGCTGGTGGGCAAGCGCCTCGAGGCCGGCGCGCGGCCGGCCGCGGCGCAGGGGGATCACCTGGCGGCGCTGGATCAGCTCGACGCCACGGGCCTCGGCAAGGCGATGGCCGTCCGGGCCGAGACGCCGCCGGCCGCGGCGGGGCAGGCCGACGAGGGCGGGCTCACGTTCCACCGCACGCTGGTGGACCCGAAGGGGAAGGCCGCGGCCGATCCGCTGTCCGAGCGCGGCAAGCCCGGCAAGGTGGCGGCGGGCGCCGCCGCACAGCGCGACCGGCGGGCGCCCGGGGCGCGCGCGGAGGCGGTCGCCGACGACGAGGAGCGCGCCCTACGCGACCGCTACATCGTGCAGCTGAAGGCCGTCCCCTCGCAGGCGGAGGCGGAGGCGCTGGTGCGCAAGCTCAGCGCGACCGGCCACCGACCGTACCTGGTGTCGTCGACCGTCGCGGGCAAGGGCGTGACCTACCGCGTGCGCCTCGGCGAGTTCCCCTCCAGGCGCGCGGCCGAGACCGCCAAGGCCGAGTTCGAGTCGCGCGAGCGGACGGTCGCCTACGTCACGAAGGTGAAGTAACCGACCCTGGCCCCGCGCACCGGCCGGCGGGCCAGGCGGCGGGCCGCGTCTCCTGGCGCGGGCCTCAGCCCAGCCCGAGCCTCGCCCGCAGCATGAAGTGCTCGTCGCTCACCGCGAAGGCGAGGAGGTTGGCGAGCACGCCGCGGGCCCCGGCGATCTTGAGGAGGTGCCGCGGCGCGATCGCCTCCTCGAGGGGGGGCGCCGCCCCTTGCAGGTGGAGCAGCGCGCGGACGGCGGCCTGCAGGTTGTCGGCGGCCAGCAGGCCGGCCCGGTCGTCGGTCTGCCGCACGATGCGCCGGTAGGCCCCGGGGTCGAGGTTGCGGCCCGCCACCTCGAGCGCGTAGAGCCCCACCTCGCGCTGCGCGGCCTTGCCCAGGGCCTTGCGCAGCCGCTTGACCAGGTCGCTCTGGGGGTCGACCCCGGCGGTCCCCGGGCTCCCCGGCGGGAGCGTGAACGCGAGCACCGCCGCGACGGCCTGCGCCAGGTACTCCGGCGCGAGGCCCGCGGCCGCCACGTGGCCCGCCCGCACGCGGCCGAAGAGGCGCCCGAGCGCGAAGCGCTGCTCGGCCGGCTCGAGGCCCCCGACCCAGGCGGAGCCGAGGATCAGGCGCGGCGGGAAGCCGGGGAGCACGCTGAGCGTGTCGGGCTGTGCCTCGGTGCAGTAGAGCTCGAAGTCCCTCACGCCGAACGCCGCCCCCACCTCCCCGCACAGGTCGTGCAGCCAGCGGTTGACCTTGCGGGTGATGCGCTCCGCCTGCGAGGTGCCGTACGTCGAGAGGTCGACCGGCCACACGACGGCCAGCGCCGGGTCGAGCCGGGAGAGCAGGATGCCCAGGGCGCCGCGCTCGTCGGGGTGCAGCAGCTGCCGGCCGACGTCCTCGTCGCCCAGGACTCCACGGAGGGGACGCCGCGACGCCTCGGTGTCGCGGGCCTCGGGGGCGGAGCCGGGCTCGAGCAGGCCCAGGATCTCGTCGCACAGGCGGGCGCGACCGTACTCGTGGCGGAGCGTGAAGAGGCGCGACAGGGCACGGTAGGAGGCCACGCCGAGGGGGGCCTCCGGGATGCGGGCGCGGTGGAGGGCGATGACGCCCTCGAGGTGGGCGATCGCGCCGCGGGCGTCACCGAGCCGCTCGAGCAGGTCCGCGACCCGCTCGGTCGCCGCGAGGTTCTCGGGGTCGATCGAGTGCGCGGCCCGCGCGGCCTCGGCGGCGCCGGCGAGGTCGGCGAAGCCCGCCTCGCGGATGTCGGCCAGACGCAGGAGGAGCCCGAGCCTGCGGGTCCGGTCCTCCTCGCCGTCGCAGAGGACCTGCGTGAGGCGACCGGCCTCGCCGAAGCTCCCGGACCGCTGCAGCAGCACGGCGAGGCGGTCGCGCGCCACGCGGTGGCGGGGGTCGAGCTCGAGCACGCGGCGGTACTGGGCCGCGGCGAGCGTCACGTTGCTGAGGCGATCGTCGTAGAGCAGCGCCAGCTCCAGGTGGATCGCGCAGCGGTGCTCGGAGTCGACGTCGGGGAGCCCGGAGAGCTTCTCCAGGGCCTCGATGAGCACCTGGTGGTCGCCGGCGTCGCGGGCCGAGCCGGCCAGCGACTCGAGCGCGACGCGGTGCGACGGGTCGAGGCTGCACGCCTGGTGCAGCGCCAGACGTGCCCGGTGCGGATCGGCGAGGCGCTCCTCGGCGAGGGCGGCCACCCGCAGCCACAGGTCGCGCCGCTCGAGCCCCCCCTCGACCGTCGCGGCGGCACGCTCGAGCAGGCCGACCAGGTCGGACCAGGCCTCGCGGGCGACGAAGATCTCCTCCAGGCCGCGCAGGGCCACGGCGTTCTGCGGCGCGAAGCCGAGCACCTCGCGCAGCAGGCCCACGGCCGCCTCGTCGTCGTGCTCCGCCCGCAGCAGCCGCGCCGCCGCGCACAGGCAACGCGCCTGCTCCAGGGGATCGCGGCTCGCGCGGCCCTGGCGCTCGAGCATCTCGGCCACCGCGCCGTTCTCGCGGCGGAGCGCGTGGAGCCTGGCCGCCGCCAGGATGGCGGGGACGCACCCGGGGTGGCGCTCCAGCGCCTCGTGGAACGTGTCGAGGGCCAGGGCGCGCTGGTCGAGCGTCAAGTGGAGGCGCGCCGCCTCGGCCAGGCAGGCCGCCGCCTCCTCGTCGGGCGCGGTGACGGCCTGCTCCTTGAGGACGCGGATGCGCGCGACGGGGTTGTCGGTCAGCAGGTAGTCGAGGGCCGCCAGGGCCTGGGGGTGGCGCGGCGCGAGGGCCAGGACGTGCTCGAGGGCGTCGGCCGCCGCGCGCGGCCGGCCCTGGCGCTCCTCGATCGCGGCCCGCTCGAGGAGCAGGGCCGCCCCGAGGTTCGGGTCGGCGGTGGCGCGCGCCAGGCGCTCGAGCACGGCGGCGCGCGCGTCGAGCCGCCCCAGCCGGGCGAGGAGGCGGTCGAGCTCGCGCGTGGCGAGCCGACTCTCCGGGACCAGGCCCCGCAGGCGCTCCCAGGCCTCGACGGCGGCGTCCTCGCGGCCCTCGGTGCGCGAGAGGAAGCGGGCGAGGCGCAGCAGCGCGCCCACCGCCGCGCGGGCGATCGGATCGGAGGCCACGGCGGTGCGGTGCTCGCCGCCCGCGGCGGCCGACCTGAGGAAGCTGATGAGCGCGGCCGGCTCGCCGCCCGCCTCGTGGAGCCGTGCGAGGGCCGCGACGGCGGTCGGGTCGTCGGGCACGATCGCGAGGACGCGGCGGTAGTGCTCGGCGGCCCCGTCGGGCCGGCTCAGGCGGTGCTCGAGGAGCGCCGCCAGCCGCATGTGGTGCGCGGCGCGCGCGGCGGCGTCCGTCGGCGGCGGCAGGTGCTCCTCCAGGTCGACCAGGGCGGTGAAGGCGCCGTCGTCCTCGAGGAGGCGTCCCAGGGCCTCGCGCGCCACCCAGTGGCGCGGGTCGAGGCGGAGCACCTCGGCGTACGCGCTGGCGGCCTGGTCCGGCAGGCCGAGGCGCGAGTCGAAGATCTCGGCGATCTGGAAGTGCAGCGCGGCGGCGCGGCCAGGGTCGTCGGTGGCCGCGATCTCGGCGCGGTGGATCTCGATCAGCTCGGGCCAGCGCCCCAGGCGCTGGCAGAGCCGCCCGGCACCGGCCAGGGCGGGCAGGTAGGTCGGATCGCCCGCGAGGGCGCGGCGGTGGCGCTCGAGGGCCTCCTCCTGACGCCCGAGGTGCTGCTCCAGCACCCGGCCCGCCTCGACGAGGGCCGCCGCGGCGCGGTCGGGCCCCGGGGCGAGGGCGGCCAGGCCGTCGAGGACCGGCACCAGGTCGGCCCAGCGCGAGCCCCGGCGGTAGATCCGATCCAGCGCTCGCAGCGGCTCGGCGCTCGTCGGCACCAGCGTGCGGAGCTGCTCGTGCGCGGCGGCCGCGCCGTCGTCGTCGCCGAGGCGCTCCTCGCGCAGCGACGCCAGGTGCCGCAGCAGGTGGGCCTGGTCCTCGCGGTCCGAGGCGGCCTGCAGTTCGTTCTCGTAGACCCCTGCGAGCTCCGCCCAGCGGCCGCTCGTGCCGCAGAGCCGTCCGAGCGCCCGCAGCGCGGGGCGGAACCCGGGGTGCGCGGCGAGCGCCTGGCGGGAGTGGCCAATGGCGTTGTCGGCGTCGTCGAGGTGCTCCTCGTGCACCTCGGCGATGCGCAGGTGGCTGCCGGCGCGCGTCTCGGGATCGGCCGTACGCGCGGCCTCGCTG
>JACRCY010000486.1 GCA_016218785.1 Deltaproteobacteria bacterium | reverse complement strand
CCAGCGTGTGGAGCTCGTCGATGAAGCAGATGATCCGGCCCTCCGCCTCGGTGATCTCGCGAAGGACCGCCTTCAGCCGGTCCTCGAACTCGCCCCGGTACTTGGTCCCGGCGATGAGCTGCCCCAGGTCGAGCGCCATGAGGCGCTTGTTCTTGAGGCTCTCGGGCACGTCGCCGGCCGCGACGCGCGCGGCGATCCCCTCGACCACGGCCGTCTTGCCGACGCCCGCCTCGCCCACGAGCACGGGGTTGTTCTTGGTGCGGCGGGCCAGGATCTGCAGCGCGCGGCGGATCTCGTCGTCGCGGCCGATGACCGGGTCGAGCTTGCCCTTGCGCGCGGCCTCCGTGAGGTCGCGCGTGTAGCGCTCCAGCGCCTGGTACTTGCCCTCCGGGTCCTGGTCGGTGACGCGCTGGGTGCCGCGCACCTCGGAGAGCGCCTGCATGAGCGCCTCGTAGGTGAGGCCCGCCATCCGGAGCACCCGCGTGACGCCGTTGTGGTCCCCCTTCGCCGCGGCGAGGAGGAAGTGCTCGGTGGAGACGTACTCGTCCTTGAACGCCTCGGCCTCGGCGAAGGCCGCCTCGAGGTAGTCGCGGGCGCGGCGCGACAGGCCCACGTCGAGGTGCCCTTCGGCGCGCGGGTACCCCTCGAGGTTGCGCTCCAGCGCGGCGGCGATGGCCTTGGGATCGGCGCCCACCTTGCCGATGAGCGGCGCGAGCAGGCCCCCCTCCTGCTGCAGCAGCGCCAGCAGGATGTGGTCGGGCATGATCTCCGGGTTGCCGGCCCGGGCGCACAGCGCCTCGGCGGCCTGGAGCCCCTCGCGCGACTTGAGCGTGAGCTTGTCGAGACGGATCGGCATGTCGTTTCCCCGACTTGCGGCGTCCAGTATGTGCCAGTTCCGGACCGCAAGGTAAACACCGGGGAGGGGGCGTCAAGCAGGCCGGGGCGGTACCTCCCCCCGGCGTCGGCAGGGGCGAACGCGGTTGCCGGAGGAGTGAGCGCCGCCGTCCGGATGCCCGGCCACTGTCCGGGATTCCGGCCGGCCGGTTGCCCCCGCCGTCCTGACAAGCGCCGGCAATCACACGGTGCGTGCGTGGCACGCCGCGTGAAATGGCGCGCCATGTGGCGACCGGCGCTCCTCACGGCGCGACCCCGGGTGGGCCGCTCACGAGCTACGAGTACAGGCCCGGCGCCGCCAGCCGGCCGCTGCGCGGCGCCTACCGCCGCCGGCAGCCCGAGGCGGGGCTCCTCCACGCGCTGGTCGCGAGCGAGCTCGACGGCCTCGTCGGGGACCTCGCCGCCGCGAGCCCGTACGGCCGCGGGCGTCGGGCCAGCCGAGCACCCCTGCACGGGGGGAGCTCCGCGCGCACCTGGCGCCGGGGCAGCCTCCGGCAGAGCGGGCAGGTGCTCGGCGGTCGGCGCGAGACGCCCGCCTCGAGCTGCCGCACGATGTCGTCGAGCAGCTGCCGGTCGTCCAGCTCGGTCAGGCCGAAATCGAAATCGCCCGTGAAGCGCTGGACGAAGAGCTCGCGCACCGGCTCGGTTAGGTCGAGCGCTGGCGTCGGTGAGGTCGGCAGCTCGCGACCGATGGTGCTTCGTCTGGAGGAGCGCGGGCGGGTCCCCGTCGCGCTCGAAGACGACGTCATCGAGCGTCTCAAGCTTCAACAAGAAGTCCTCGCCCGCGCGGATCCTCCGCAACGCCAGAAGGAGCGCGAGGCGGCACTGGTAGATGTACCCCAGCGCGGAGTCTGCCGCGGAGAAGGGTGCGCGCTCGGGGCCGCTTGTCATCGAGGCCGCTCCATCCTGGGAGCCTCAGCACCGGAACGCGCGGCCCGTGGACCGGTCTCCCTCAACGTCGCCGCTGACCTGAAGGCCGTGCAGGAGGTGCCCGCGAGCCCCATCATGGCTTCCCCCGGTTGCGGCTCCTTCCACCCTGTGCAGCCAGGACCCCGACGAACTCGGCCACCACGCGGAACGCGTCATGGTCCTCCGGGCGCACATCGATCGGCTCGAACTCGGGGTTCAGCGGCGACAGTGTGATGCGCGTGTGCCGCCAGCCGCGCTCGCGGTCGGCGGCCTTCTCGGACGAGTAGCGCTTCACGGTGAACGAGCCGCCGGTCTCCGGGTCGGCCGGGCCGCGGTACTGGGCCAGCACGATCTTGCCCTGACGCGTGCCGGCGGGGTCTCGGCGGAAGACCAGGAGGTCGCCGTCGTGGATCTTCGGCTCCATCGAGCGGCCGACGGCGTGCGCGACGAACATGCGCTCGTCGAGACGGCCCATCCCGGTCGTCTCGACCCAGCCCTCCGGCTCGACCTCCTCGCCGTTGCCGAAGTAGCCGGCCGCGGCCTTGAGGGTGTACACGGGCAGCAGGGTCTTGAACTTCTCGCGGGCCACCCGCGCGTCGTCGAGCGAGATGATGCGTGCTCCCGCCGGCGCGGCGCCGGGCGTCGCCGCGTCGGCGGCCGTCCCCTCGGGCAGGGCGTCCTCGCCGGCAGTCTTGCGTTTGCGGTCGAGGAAGCGCTCGAAGAGGAGGCCGAGGAAGAACCGACCGAAGTCAGCGTCGTCGGTGACGCGCTGGTAGAGCTGGAAGTTGGCGTCCATCATGTCCTGGAGGACGTCGTTCGCCAGGTTGTCGAAGGTCAGTCGCACGTTGTCGAGGCTGTTGATGCGCAGGCTCCCATCCAGAGCCGGAGCGGCGTCGAGGCGTGTCTCCAACTCCTCGATGAAGACCACGTCCTCCTCCTTGAAGGTCGTACCGAACCGCTCGTTCAGCTCCCGGATGATCCGCGAGAGGACCTCGCGCTCGTCCGGTGACGGGCCCCAGGGCTCCTTCGGCTTCTGGGGATCGAGCCCCCCCGTGCCCCGCGTGAGTGGGATGCGACCCGAGCTCGTCTGCCGCACCTCGTAGCTCGGGAGGTTGACCGCCTGCTGGACCTCCACGGGGAGCTTCTTCCGCGCGAGCGGCAGGACGCGCAGGAGGAGCCGGCCAAAGACGTGGAGCCGCTCGAGCTCCGGATCCTCGAACGTGATCACCTGGGAGAGGAAGGCGTAGAGCCGGACGTAGTCGTTCAGCGTCTTGCGGAACTCGACCTGGACGTCCTCGGCCGCTGCCTTGAAACGGGAGACGACTGGCGCGAGCGCCCGGTAGAGCTTGTCCTGCGTCGCCGGGGGCTCCCCGAAGTAGAGCGCGGCGAAGGCCGCCACCTCCTCGCGCGAGAACAGCGCGTGGTCGTCGAGACGCCGCTCGAGGTCGTGCAGCAGATCAGGGTCGGTGCTCTCCGAGAGCAGCGTGGACTCGTAGTACGGCTGGAACGCCTGGCGGATGGCCTCGGCCTCGTTGGCGAAGTCGAGCACCGCGGTCTCGGACTTCCGCCCGGGGACGACGCGGTTCAGGCGCGAGAGCGTCTGCACCGCGCCGACGCCGCCGAGCTTCTTGTCCACGTACATCGTGTGGAGGAGCGGCTCGTCGAAGCCGGTCTGGAACTTGTTCGCGACGACGAGCAGGCGGTAGTCACTCTGCCGGAACGTGTCCGCCGTCTGCGACTCCGGGAACCCGTTCATCCCGGGCTCCGTGTAGTCCCTCCCCCCGTCCCGCACCGTGCCCGAAAAGGCGACGAGGGCCTTGAAGGGGTAGCCCTTGGCGCGGAGGTAGCGGTCCACCGCGAGCCGGTATCGCACCGCGTGGAGCCGCGACCGCGTCACGATCATCGCCTTGGCCTGGCCGTCGATCCGGTGCCGCACGTGGTCGGCGAAGTGCTCCACGATGAGCGCCACCTTCGCGTCGATGGCGTGGTCGGAGAGCTCGACGAAGTGCCGGAGCACGCTCTGCGCCTTCTTCTTCTCGAACTGCGGGTCGTCGGCGACCTTCTTCTGGAGCCGCCAGTAGGAGCGGTACGTCGTGTAGTTCTCCAGGACGTCGAGGATGAAACCCTCCTCGATGGCCTGCCGCATGGAGTAGAGGCTGAAGGGCGCGAAGCTCCCGTCGCCCTGCCTGACCCCGAACAGCTCCAGGGTCCGCGGCTTCGGCGTCGCCGTGAACGCGAAGGTGCTCACGTTCTTCGGCCAGCGGCGCGCCTTCATCGCCGAAACGATGCGGTCCTCGACGTTGTCCTCCTCGGCGCTCTGTTCGGCCGCAGCCTCGGCGGCCTCGGCGGCCGCGAGGTCGTTCGTCTCCAGCACCTGCTTCAGCTTGGTCGTCGCCTCGCCCGACTGGGACGAGTGGGCCTCGTCGATGATGACGGCGAAGCGGTGGCCGGGGAGCGCCTTCACCGAGTCCACGATCATCGGGAACTTCTGGAGGGTGGTGACGATGATGTCCTTTCCGTGCTCCATCGCCTCCTTGAGCTGCTTCGAGGTCCGGTCGATGGGCTGGACCACGCCGAGGGTCTTCTCGAACTGGCGGACCGTGCGCTGGAGCTGTCGGTCGAGCACGCGCCGGTCGGTCACGACGATGACGGAGTCGAAGACGCGCCGGTCCGCGTCGTCGTGCAGGACCGCGAGGCGGTGGGCGAGCCAGGCGATGGAGTTCGACTTGCCGCTGCCCGCGCTGTGCTGGACGAGATAGCGCTGGCCCACGCCCTTCTCCCTGGCGTCGGCCACGAGGCGGCGCACGGCGTCGAGCTGCTGGTAGCGCGGGAAGATCAGCAGACGCCGGCCCGTCTTCTTCCCCTTGTCGTCGAGTTCGTCGACCACGTGCAGGAAGTGCTGGACCACTTCGAGGACGCTGTCCCGCGCCCAGATGCGCTCCCAGAGGTACGCCGTCGAGAAGCCGCGCCACGTGGGCGGGTTGCCGGCGCCGCCGTCGCGGCCCTGGTTGAAGGGGAGGAAGCGGGTGCGCCGCCCCTCGAGGTGCGTCGTGACGAAGACGAACTCCGGATCGACGGCGAAGTGCGCGAGGCAGCGGCCGAACGCGAACAGGGGCTCGCGAGGATCCCGGTCGCTCCGGTACTGGCGCACCGCGTCCTCGGCGGTCTGGCCGGAGAACGGGTTCTTGAGCTCCGCGGTGAAGATCGGCAAGCCGTTGAGGAACACGACCAGGTCCAGGCTGCGCTCGGCTTGCTCGCTGAAGCGGAGCTGGCGCACCACCGTGAAGCGGTTGCCCTGGTAGAGCTTCTCGAGGTCCGGGTTGAGCCCCGAGTTCGGCCGGAAGTACGCAAGCCGGAACTTGCAGCCGTTCGACTTGATCCCGTTCCGGAGGACATCGAGCGTCCCGCGTGCCTTCACCTCGCTCGCGATCCGGTGGAAGAGTTTCTGCTTCGCCCCTTCGCCGTGCTGCTTCCGGTACTTCTCCCACTCCTTGGGCTGCGTCGCGTAGATGAAGTCGAGCACGGCGCCCGGGTCGAGGCAAAACGTCCGGTCGTAGTCCTCGGGGCGACGCTTGCCATAGCCGGCCGCCAGCAGCGCGTCCTCGATCGCCTGCTCGAAGGCTTTCTCGGTGGTGTTCGGCGCCGTCATGCCGGCACCTCGTTGCGCACGTCTATCTGGCCGGTGACCGCGGCGGTGATGAGCGCCTGGCGGTGCTCGCGGAGCACATCGATCGAGCGGTCCATTGCGTCCATCAACCGCTGCTCAGGCTGTAGTCTGTTGTCGAGAGTCGCAACGATGGCGGTCCGTTCTTCAGGCGGAGGTACTGGCATCCGCATCTCAAGGAATGCCTCTGGATACAAACGAAGGCGCGATTTCCACACCCCTTCCGACCACCTATTGATCTCCGCAATGAACGCCGGCGTTCGGAGAAGGTAATCGAAGTACCAGACTCCTCGTTGGTCGTGCGGTTGGTAGACGTTGTACGACGGGCTAACGATGCCGAGACGAGGCGCGATTCCGAGCGCACCCATCCACGCCCACATGGTGTTGATGGCGAGGTCTCCGGGGCGACACAGCTTGTAGCCCTCTGTTGTCTCCGCTTCGAACATGTAGACCGTCTTCTCCGATCGAGAGGTTACGCCGGTAATGTGGGATACCGTCAGGAGTTCCTCGTCGCCGCTCGGCGAACGCTCATCGCTTTCGGTGAAGATTGCCTTTCCTCGCCAAACGTCCCAATGCGCCGGCACCCGCCCGAGCCACTCGATGCCCGAGTCCGTCATCGGCACGTTCGGGTCCAGCCCTCGGGTGACCGCCCGCGTGATGACGGCCTGTCGCTTCTCGCACAGAAGCTCGATGAGCCGCCGCTTCTTCTCCACGAGCGCGTCGATCCGCGCGGTCTCACGGTCGAGGAAGGCGGTGATGGCCCGTTGCTCGGCGAGATCGGGTAGAAGCACCGGGAGCCGGCCCAGGGTACTCGGGTTGATTGCCGGGTAACCGATGCCCTCCGAGTGGGCCATCACCGCCTGAACGAAGGGGTCTGATTGTAGGTACCACGCGAGAAAACGTGGATCCGAGGAGCGGGTCGCACGCACGACAGCAAAGCCGGTGGAGGCTACCAGATTGGCACCCGAGTCAGCCACGAAGGCGATGGCGCGCAGGTAGGTCCGGACAGTGGAGAAGACGGTGTCCCCAGACCTGACGCGGCGCCTGGCTCGCGAGGGTGCCGTGGCGAAAACGGTCGGAGCCAGGTCGATGATCCGCCCCAGCCCGTCGACGTTGGAGATGTCGAGATAGACGAACTCAAAGTTCGGATCCGTGTCCTCGGGCAACGTCTCAGGGTTGAGAAGCGACGCGACCTTCAGCGGCGTCACCGTCCAATGCCCCGGCACCCGCCCCAGCCACTCGATCCCGGAATCCCGGTACGCCGGGTACGGCCGCCAGCCCCGGCCGGCTGCCGGCTTGCGCGGGCGCGCCGCACGCACGGTCTGCACCGCCTCGCTCACTCCGTACCCTCACTGGCCGCCAGGCGCTCGCGCGACCGCTCGATCGCCGCGTGCAGCCTCCGGCCCAGCTCCTCGCGCGGGGGCAGCACGGTCAGGTACTCGGCCACGTGAATGCCGGCCTCGTCGAGCTCGAGCAGTTCGATCTGCTCCCTCTTCTTCCCCGTGCACAGGATGATGCCGAGCGGCGAGTCCTCTCCCGGCTCCCGCACGTGGCGGTCGAGCCAGCGCAGGTACAATTCCATCTGGCCCTTGTATTCAGGCTTGAAGGCCCCGACCTTCAGGTCGATGGCCACAAGCCGGCGGAGCTTCCGGTTGTAGAAGACGAGGTCGACGTAGAAGTCGTCGTTGTCAACCTGGAGCCGCATCTGGCGCGCGACGAAGCAGAAGCCGGTGCCGAGCTCGAGGACGAACGCCTCCATCTCGCGCAGGATGGCGTCCTCCAGGTCCTTCTCCAGGTAGCGGTCCCTCAGGCCCAGGAAGTCGAGCACGTAGGGGTCCTTGAGGACGAGGTCGGGGGTGAGCGTGTCTTCCTCTCGCAGAGCCTGGATCTGCGCCTCGGCGACTGCCTCCGGTTTGCGGGAGAGGGCCGTGCGCTCGTAGAGCATCGAGTCGACCTGCTGCCGGAGCTGGCGCACGCTCCAGCGCTGGACGCGGCACATCTCGGCGTAGAAGTCGCGCTGGAGCGGCTCCTTCAGGTAGATCACCGCAAGGAAGTGGCTCCAGGACAATTGTCTCATCAGCGATGAGACAATCGCTTGTTCAGGGAAGGCTTCAGCGAAGCGGATCATGTGACGGAGGCTCTTGGCAGAGAAACCCCGACCGTACTCGGCCTCCAATTGTCTCGACAGCGTCGAGACAATCTCCTCTCCATAGGCGGCCCTCTGCCCGCCCAGCACCTCGGACCCGATGCGCTTGCCGATGCGCCAGTGGAGCAACGTCACGACTACGTTGACTGCTGTTGCGGCCTGCCCACGCGCCTCCTCGATGAGCCGGCGGACGTCGGCCAGCAGCTCACCGACCACCCTCGCGCTGGATGGCGGCGTTCCGCGACCGCGCTTGACCATCGCCTTGCTCAACCGGCCACCTCCCCCAGCATGCCGAGGATCTCCTTCTCGACCGCCTGGATGTCCGCCTCGATCTCCTCCAGCGGTCGCGGTGGCTGGAACTTGTAGAAGTAGCGGTTGAAGTTGACCTCGTAGCCGACCTTGCCAACGAGCCCGTCCTTCGCGTCTCGGACGGCGGTGTTGATCCAGGCGTCGGGCACGTGTGGTCGGACCTCGCGCTCGAAGTACGCGTCGACGCTCTCCGCGAGCGGCACGTTCTCGGTGTCGCGCAGGTCCGAGTCGGGCTCGGGGTTGCCGTCCTTGTCGCGGCTGTTGGCCGCGGCCTCTTCGCGCTCGGAGAGCGCGGCGACGATCGCCTTCGCGACCGGGGCCTTGAGCTTCACTCCCCCAGCCTTCGCCGCCCGGGCGAGCGCCTCCTCGAACCTGGAGCGATCGCGGTACAGCGTTCCGGGAAGCGAGCCGAGCACCGCGAGGATCGCTTCCTGTTCGGCGCGGCCAGCGGCCTCCTCGGCGGCCTTCGCCTTGGGCTCGCGCTTCTTGCTGGCCGCGAGGCCCTGGAACGTCCTGTCGTCTCGGAGGCGCGCGATGCGCTCGGGGCCCGCCTGAAAGTTCAACCGCAGCGGGCGCTCCACCGTGATTCTCCGGTAGCCGAAGAAGGTCGTGGGGTAGACGCGCGCGTGCTCGCAATCCCGGAAGGCATCCACGACCTCGACGACGCGGCGGATGTCCTCCGGCCCCAGCTCCCGCCGCTTCTGGCCGAGGCTCTTCTTCATCGGGCGCCAGAAGGACGAGGCGTCCACCAGGAGCACCTTGCCGCGTCGCGCCGCGTCCTTGCGGTTGGTCAGCACCCAGACGTAGGTGCTGATGCCGGTGTTGTAGAAGAGCTGCTCGGGGAGCGCGACGATCGCCTCGGGCCAGTCGTTCTCCAGGATCCAGCGCCGGATCTCGCTCTCGCCCCCGCCGGCATCGCCCGTGAAGAGCGGAGAGCCGTTCATGACGATGGCGACGCGGCTGCCGCCGTCCTCCGCGGGCTTCATGCGCGAGAGCATGTGCTGGAGGAAGAGGAGCTGGCCATCGCTGATGCGCGGTAGCCCCGCGCCGAAACGCCCCGCGGCGCCGCGCGCGGCCTCGTCGCGGACGGCGTCCAGGTCGGCCTTCCAGTCCTTGCCGTAGGGCGGGTTCGCGAGCAGGTAGTCGAAGCGACGGTCGGCCAGGAGGTCGTTCGAGAGCGTGCTCTTGTCGGGGCCCATGATGTTGTCGGCGTCCCGGCCGTCGGCGCTCGACATGAGAAGGTCCGACTTGCAGACCGCCCAGGTCTCGGGGTTCACCTCCTGGCCGAAGAGGTGGACCTCGGCTTCCGCGTTCCACTCCTGGATCCGCTCCTTGGCGATCGTGAGCATCCCGCCCGTCCCGCAGCACGGGTCGCAAACCGTGCGGACCACGTGCGGGCGCTTCAGGGCAGCGCGATCCCGGCCGAGCATGAGGTCCACCATCAGGCGGATGACCTCGCGGGGCGTGAAGTGCTCGCCGGGGTTCTCGTCGAGCGCCTCGTTGAACTTGCGGATGAGCTCTTCGAAGATCGTGCCCATCTCGTGGTTGGACACCTGGTCCGGGTGCAGATCGATGTCGCGGAAGCGCTGCACGACCAAGAAGAGGAGCCCGGCGCCGTCGAGCTTCTCGATCGTGTTGTTGAAGTCGAACCGCTCGAGCACCTCGCGCATGTTCGGGGAGAAGCCCGCGAGGTAGTTGCGGAGGTTCGCGGCGAGGTGCGGCGCGTCCCCGAGTAGCGCGTCGAAGTCGTAGAGGGAGGTGTTGTAGAAGGCGTAGCCCGACGCCTTCCGGAGCTGGGGCTCGCGGTTCTGGAGGCCCTTCGCCTGGAGCTTGGCATTCACCTCGCGCACCTTGGTGCGCGTCGGTTCGAGGACGCAATCGATGCGGCGGAGCACCGTGAACGGCAGGATGACGTCCTGGTACTTACCGCGCTTGAAGTGGTCGCGGATGAGGTCGGCGACCGACCAGATGAAGTTGACCTTCTCGGCGAAGTTCCCCATGGGCGCCTCTTCTCAGCTCCTCACCACGAGGATCGCGTTGCCTGGCCGGCCGCCTCCCCGGATCATTTCCGGCCTCGCTTCCGTGGTTGCCTCTCCGCGGCCTCACGTGCGCCGCCGGCGCGCACCCACTCGTCGACTTCCTCGCGCTTGAATTTCCAGAGCCGCCCGATCCGATGACCGGGCAGCCCCTTCTTGCTCAGCCACGTGTAGGCGGTGTCGCGGCTGATGCCGAGGTACTCGGCGATCTCCTCTACGGACAGCCAGCGGTCTTCCACGGGTACGCGCGCTCCTCTCCGGTCGGGCTCGCCCGCGCAGAGGTGTCTTTTGATACCACGCGGCCGGTGCGGATGTCTACCCAGTAGATGCGGATCTATGCCGGTCGATGCGGAACCAGGCAGCACGAGCCGGGTTCGGCTCTACGCGACGCGCTCGCCGGGTGCCAAGGTGCGAAGGCGTCGCCACAACTCGCGTTGCTCGGACCAGGCGGCATGGCGAACGACGTGTTGCAGGCTCCGCTCGCTCACCGGCTCGTGCCCTCCGGTCGCCTCGAGGAAGAGCCCCCCCTCCTGGATGTCCGGGGCGAGGAGCGTCAGCTCGAGGAGCTGCGTCACGCGTGCTCGCGTCACCCCGAAAGCCCGGGCTGCGGCTGCCTGGTCCCTGTACTCGCCGCTGTCGGGCGCGGCGGGCTTCGCCTCCGCTGTTGATCGCGGCGTGAAAGTAGGCCACTTCCCGCGGTGAAGTAGGCCAGGTGGAAGTTGCAGAGGGTTGAGGATCGGTGCCGGGAGATCGCGGTGAAGTAGGCCAGTCACCCGCCGGTGGCCGGCGCTCCCGTCTCGCT
>JACRCY010000485.1 GCA_016218785.1 Deltaproteobacteria bacterium | reverse complement strand
TCGTTCACGACCCCGACTGCGTCCACGACCACGTTGAGGCATGGTTTCACAAGCTCTGAGCGCGGCGCCGCCACCGACGGTGGGGCCGGGGCGGGGCACGAAGGGTCTTGATTCCGGCCCCGGTTCTGTGGTGTATGCGCAAGTACACCTCAGTGGGGGCACCAATGGGGAGACCCGTCGTGCGCGTCCTCGTGGTCGTTGCCAGCGTCGGTCTGTTCTGCGGGGCGGCGCGCGCCGCCGGCCCGGACGAGAAGCCGGGGCGCCTGAACCTCACGCTGCCGGCGCTGCCGCCGCGGTTGGCGGAGGCGCCGGCGACGCAGCCGGCGGCGGCGTCCCGGCCGGGCGAGAAGAAGCTGCCGCCGGCGCCGCCACCCAAGGCCGCGAAGAAGGCGGCGCCCAAGGGCTGGTGGGGCCGCTACACCGCGTTCTGGGACAAGGAGCTCGAGCGCATCATCGACATGGACCTCTGGGGCCAGACGACCCAGCTCCCCAAGGGCTACCTGACGGTCAAGTACCAGTTCAACACCCGCCAGGCCGTGGGGCGCCGCGACAAGGACGGCAACAAGGTCGGGCGCTACGTGAACGGCAAGCTCGAGGAGACGATCATCCCGCCCATCGCCTTCGGCGGGGTGCTCAACCAGGGCCAGGCCAACGAGGTCAACAAGCCGTGCCTGCAGCGCGACTACAGCGACTGCCTGCTGGCCTTCGACGCGGGCGCCTCGGGCCAGGGGGGCAGCCACGAGATCATGATCTCGTACGGCGTGACCGGCCGCCTCGACTACTACCTGCAGATCCCGATGCAGTACCACAAGGTGCGGTTCAACCCGCGGGTCCTCGCCATCGATCCCTTCTTCGCCACGGCCGCGGGCATCAACTACCAGCCGCTCGATCGCCAGACGGTGAACGACTTCTTCACCTTCGTGCAGCGCCTGGGGCGCCCCGCGCCGAAGGAGGCGGCCAACCTCCCGATCGGGATCGGTGACATCAACACGGGCTTCTCGTGGAACTTCTTCCGGACCAAGTGGATCTCGTCGGCGCTGACCTACCGCCTCTACCTGCCCACGGCCCGCCTGGCGAACGCCGACAACTCCCTCGCCTTCTTCACCGGCCCCGATCTCGACACCGGCAACCACGCCTTCGCCATGGGTGCGGGCATGGGGCACGACTTCCGGTTGCCGAACTTCATCCACAAGAACATCGACATCGTGGTCTCGCTGGAGTGGAACTTCGCCTACGCCTTCCCCTGGGAGCGGCCGTACCCCTCCACCTGCGCCAACGTCTACGATCGCATGAACCCCGACAGCTGCCGCGGCTTCCGGCCGCCGGAGGCCGGGGCCTCGGCGCTGTTCGACCCGAACCACACCACGTTCCCCGACCTCTCCACGATGAAGGCCAATGGCTCGACCTACACCTACACGCCGGGCTTCTCGCAGGACGTGTCCGCGACCCTCAACTTCAGCTTCTGGGGCGTGGGGGTCGGCGTGGGCGTGGGCCAGAGCTGGGCGCAGAAGCCCGAGATCGACGGCAACGCCAGTTTCATCGCCATGGTCGACGCGCTGCAGCTCGTCGCGCCCACCCGGAGCACGGGGCTCAAGGTCGCGCTGCACGTGCCGCTGTTCCCGCTGAACCTGCCGGCCACGCTCACGCTGCAGTACCAGCACGACCTCTACGGCGCCAACGCCATCTACTTCAAGAACAACTTCTACGCGACGCTCCAGGGGTACATCCCCGACGCGGCGCTGTTCAAGCGCGACCGGCGCAAGTAGGCCGGGGGCCGGCACGTTGCCGGTTTGACGCCACCCGGGCCGCCGGGTTAGCGTGGATCCGCTTCCGAGGGAGGAGACGATGTCCAAGAGCGCGTTCGTTGCGTTGATGGTGGCCCTGGTGGTGCACGGCTGCGGCGGCTCGGGCTCGACCCAGCAGGACGCCTCGTCGAGCGGCAACAAGCTGGTCGGCGAGCCCTGCGAGCGCAACGGCGACTGCAAGAGCGTGCAGTGCCTGACCGACGAGGTCGCCAAGACGCTCCTGACCCACGACGTCTTCACCTACGGCGGCTACTGCATCCTGTTCCCGTGCGATCCGGCGCGGAACGACACCGACTGCGGCCCGGGCGCGCACTGCTTCAACGGCCAGCCCTACGGCGCCGACATGTGGATCTGCCTGCACACCTGCGACAACGGGCCCTCGGAGTGCACCCGCCAGAACTACGAGTGCTTCGAGGACTTCGCCGGCGCCGCCGACGGCGGCACCCCGCGCAAGGGGTGCATCCCGGCGGGCCTGATCCAGTTCGACGGCGGCGTCGACGCCGCGCCGCCAGAGGACGCCGCGACCACCGACTAGGCCGCGGCCCGCGCCGCGAGCGCCCCACTCGCCGCTTTCCCCCCGCGCCCGTCTCCGGGTACCATCGGCTCATGCGAAGCCGCGTGCGCCTGCTCCTCGCGTTCAGCGCCGGCCTGGCCCTCGGCTGCGGGCCCACCAGCGGCACCGACGACACCGTCCCCGACGGCGGCCGCCCCGACAGCCCCACCGCCTGCGCCGACGGCCTCAAGCAGTGCGACGGGGCGACGAAGAAGCTGCTCGTGTGCCAGGCCGGGCAGTGGGTGACGATGCAGCAGTGCCCGGCGGCCTGCGACGTCACCCTGGGCTGCGTGCAGTGCGTGCCGAGCAGCACGGCCTGCTCCGGGAACGACGTCTACGGCTGCAACGCCGACGGCACCCCGGGCGGGCTGCTGGCGCACTGCACCAGCGCCTGCCAGAACGGCCACTGCACCGATCCGTGCGGCCAGGCCGAGGAGGCCAAGAGCTACCTCGGCTGCGAGTACTGGCCCACCGTGACGATGAACCCCGAGGTCCCGACGACCTTCAGCTTCGCGGTGGCCGTGGCCAACGCCGCGCCGAGCGGCAGCCCGGCGGCCGTGACCATCACCGGCGGCGCGCTCACGGCGCCCACGACCGCGACCGTGCAGGCGGGCCAGCTCAGCACCATCACGCTGCCGTGGGTGGACGAGCTGCGCTCCCCCCCCAACAAGGGCTCGATCCTCAAGGCCGGCGGCGCCTACCACCTCACCAGCGACCAGCCCATCACGGTCTACCAGTTCAACGCGCTCGAGTACGTGGTCGGCGACCCCGCGGCGGGCACGCAGACCTACTCGTACACCAACGACGCGTCGCTGCTGCTGCCGCGGCACGTGCTCGCCGACCAGGCGCACCACTCCAATTACCTGGTGATGGCGCGGCCGACCTGGGAGATGTACGACCAGCCGCCCATCGGCCCCAAGGACTACCTGTGGTACCCGGGGATCTTCGCGGTGGTCGGCACCGAGAACGGCACCCAGGTCGACATCACCTTCACCGCTCGCACCCTCGCCGGCAGCGGCGTCCCGCAGGCCTACGCCCCGGGGCAGGCGGCGAGCTTCGCGCTCGACGCGGGCGGCGTGCTCATGATCACCTCGGCCAACAACGACGCCTGCGTGGGCGAGCCCGATCCGGGCAACACGGCCT
Source organism: Deltaproteobacteria bacterium (assembly GCA_016218785.1). GTDB lineage: Bacteria > Myxococcota_A > Polyangia > JACRCY01 > JACRCY01 > JACRCY01. The sequence goes on along the minus strand of JACRCY010000485.1, from coordinate 2,246 downwards.
TCGACAAGCGCTTCTACTGCGACCTGGCGCAGGGCTACGACCTGACCGGCACCGAGATCCAGGCCGACCGGCCGGTGGCGGTGTTCGGCGGCCACGCCTGCACCTTCGTGCCGTTCAACAAGTGGGCCTGCGACCACCTCGAGGAGCAGCTCTTCCCGGTGACCGCCTGGGGCAAGCGCTACGTCGGCACGCGCGCGGTCTCGACCACCAACCCCAACCTGTGGCGGGTGCTGTCGGGGCACGACGGCAACCAGCTCCAGTTCTCGCCCGCGTCGGTCAACGCGGCCGTGACCCTCGACAAGGGGCAGTGGGTGGAGTTCGTGACGGCCGAGGACTTCGAGGTCCAAGGGGACCAGGCCTTCATGCTGGCCGGCTTCATGGTGGGGCAGGATTTCACCAGCCAGAGCACGGCGGTCGGCGATCCGGCCATGGCGCTGGCCGTGCCCGTCGAGCAGTTCCGCCAGAGCTACGTCTTCCTCGCGCCCGACACCTACGAGCAGAGCTACGTCAACGTGGTCGCCAAGAGCGGGGCCACGGTGCTGCTCGACGGCACGCCGGTCACCGGGTTCCAGCCGGTGGGGACCGGCGAGTGGACCGTGGCCAAGCTCCCCATCGCCGGCGGCACCCACACCATCACCAGCGACGGCCCGGACGGCTTCGGCATCGCGGTCTACGGGGTCGGCTCGTACACCTCGTACATGTACCCGGGCGGGCTCGACGTGAAGCAGATCAACGTGCCCGGGTAGCGACCGGCCGACGGCGGCTACTCGTCGTCCTTGGGCCCCAGGGCCTCGTGGTAGCGCGCGAGGTAGGTGGTCAGCACGGCGCGGGAGTCGAGCTTGAGGTAGCGCGAGTACTCGACCAGGAAGCCGCGCACGTAGACCAGCGCCGGCAGCTCGCGGAAGCGCTCCTCCTCGAGGTTGCGCAGGTGGGGCACGCCGATCTTGGTCTTCTGCGAGATGTCGGCCAGCTCGATGCGCCGCGACTCGCGCAGGCGGCGGAGGAGCTCGCCGCTGTAGACCGTCTCGGGCCCGAGCTCGGGCGGCGGGTCGCGCGGCGGCAGCACCGGCGGCGGCGGCTCGCTGAGCAGGGGCGGCGGCACGCCGGGCACGGGCGTGGGCGCGCGGCGGGTGGGATGCCCCTCCGGGAAGAGCTCCAGCTCGTAGCGCCGCCGGCGGTCGGGGGCGATGAGGGTATCGTAGGCCTCCTCGATGCGCCGGGCCAACGCGTCGAGGTCCTCCCGGCCGAAGAGGCCGCGCACCACCATCGAGTCGTGGGCGTAGACCTCGCGGGTGCGGCGGTGCGCGCGGCGGATCTCCTCGTCGCTGGCGCCCGGGTCGACCTCGAGGAGGTCGAAGTAGCTCTGCTGGTCCCAGTGGCGCGGCGGGGCCACCAGCTGGTGGCGCAGCGAGTCGGTCCCCTCGAGCGCCAGCAGCTTGCGCGCGATCCGCTCGAGGTTCTTGGTGACCTTGGCGTCGGGGTACTCGACCGCCACCGGGCGGCAGCGCCGCACCGCGACGCGCGCCGCCTCGTCGAACTCGAGCGAGCCGAGGTAGTCGAAGGTCAGGCCCAGGCGCCGGCGCGCCGCGGAGCGCATGGCGGCGCCGAGGTCGGTGTCGTCGCGGGTGCGCGCCTGGTTCACCACCAGCCGCGGCCGGACGGAGGTCACCTCGGCGCGGAGCGCGTCGCCGAGCGCCGGGTCGAGCGCCTCGGCGAGGTCGCACAGATCGAGCGGCGCCGGGATGCCCCCCTCGCTGCGCGCGTGCGCCACCAAGCGCTCGCTCTGCGGCATGCTGCGCAGCCGCCGCATGAAGGCGCACTTGACGAAGCGGTAGGTGGCCTCCACCGAGCCGGGCTCGGGCACCGCCACCACCACGCCCACGTCGGCGCCGAGGAAGAGGTCGAGCACGTTGTAGCCGGTGCCGGGGGCGAGGTCCATGAGGACGTAGTCGGCCGGCAGCTCGCGCGCCTGCTGCAGGAGGCGCTGCTTCTGGGCCGGCTTGGGGTTGGCGGCGCCCGCCGGGTCGCGCTCGCCGGCGATCAGGCCGAGGCCGCTGACCGGGGTGTCGACGATCACGTCCTCGAGCCGCGCCACGCGGCGGTCGATGAAGTCGCCGAGCGTGCGGCTGTGGCGCTCGGCGCCGAGGATGGCGTGGAGGTTGGCGCAGCCGAGGTTGCCGTCGAGCAGCACCACCCGCTTGCCGATCTGCGCGAGGAAGATGCCGAGGTTGGCGCACAGGAGGCTC
>JACRCY010000484.1 GCA_016218785.1 Deltaproteobacteria bacterium | reverse complement strand
ACGCGGGCGTGCCCACCACCGTGCCCGCGTTGGTCAGCGCGGTGCGCGAGCTCTCGGGCGGGTCGTCGTCTTCGGGCGCGTCGGGGGCCACGATCTTGGCGATGCCGAAGTCGAGCACCTTGAGCACGTCAGGGCGGCCGCGGTGCTCGACCAGGATCATGTTCTCGGGCTTGAGGTCGCGGTGGACCACGCCCGCTCCGTGCGCGTGGCCGACCGCGTCCGCGAGCTGCACGAGGATGCCGAGGGCCCGCGAGACCGGCAGCGGGCCCACGCGCCGCAGGAGGGCGTCGAGCCGCTCGCCCTCGGCGTACTCCATGGTCAGGTAGAAGCGGCCGTCGGGCACTTGGCCGAAGTCGTAGACGCCGATGATGTTCGGGTGCTGGACGCGGTTGGTCGCACGCGCCTCGCGCCGGAAGCGCGACACGAACTCGCGCTCGGTCGCGAGCTCCGCCTGCAGGATCTTGAGCGCCTCCTGCCGCCCGAGCGCCCGATGCTCGGCCAGGTACACCTCCCCCATGCCCCCCTCGCCGAGCTTCTTCAGGATGCGGTAGCGGCCATCGAGGACGGTGCCGATCATGATTGGACCCTGTCCCCCTGCGGGCGCACGAGCACCCTACCTACCCCTGGTGCTTCGCGATGAGCTCGCGAATCGCGGGCACCAGCTCGCTCGGCACCTCGATCACGGTCTGGCCCTGGCTCTCCAACGCGGCTTCGTCGTCGGCCACGGCCTCCTCTTCGGACTGGTCCTCGTAGTGGCCCAGCGTCCGCCGGACCCGAGCTTCGTCCCAGCCCGGGGGGAACCTGGTCTGCGTCATTCCTGTCTCCTGCGTCGCCGTGGGAGCTTGACTCTCATGGGGGCATCGGTCTAGCCGAGATCCGCCTGCGCGGGCGTCACGCGCCCGCGGCCAGTGCGGTCGAAGTCTCTGTCGAAGCTGACGATCACCAGGTCGTGGCGCTCGGCGGCGGCGTATTGGTACGCATCGTCGAAGTCGAGACTGAACTGGGTGCGGGCGGCCACGGCTCGCCTGAGGCCGGCGACGTCCAGGCAGACCCGTGCCACCCCCGAGTCCTCGATGGTGTCGGACACGAAGTCCTCGAAGACGGAGTCCTTGCCGAGACGTGTCAGGATGACGGCCAGCGAGTAGAGGGCGAACTCGGAGATGGCCAGCCTGCTCGCCTCGGCTTTCTCGAGGAAGCTCCGCGCCTCCGCGGCGTGCTCGCGCTCGAGGAGCAGCTCGAGCCAGACATTGGTGTCAACGAGGAACTTCACCCGCCCACCATCCGAGCGCGCGCTTCTGCAGCTCGAGCGCGGTGTACTGCTCCCGGAACTCGGTCAAGCCCCCGGCCCACGAGAGCCGGAGCTTGGCCTGCTTTCGGCGCACTCGACGGTCGAGCAAGAACTGCACGAAGTCGCGCACCTCGTCCTGCAGCTCACCGGGCAGCTCCCGTATCATGTCCTCAACGCGAATCATCTACCGACCTCCCGGCGTCCGCTCCTCATTATAGCCTGCGCGGGCGTCGCCGACCAAGCAGCTGAGCGCCGTGACGCTCCCCCCGGCTCCGCGGTCCTCCACCGAAGACGCCGTGCGCGCGCCAGCATCCACCGCAGGTGGCGTGCCCACCGTCAGGTCCGGGGCACCGCGCCAGCGCGAGGGCCCGCTTCCGCCCGTCCCGCGGCGGCGTGGGCTCGTCGTTGCGTTGATCGTGCTCGCGTGCCTGGCGGTGCTGGTGGGCGTGGCCGCCTGGCTGGTGCTGCGGCGGGGTGCGCGGTCCGGACCCCTGTCCGGCCGGGGATCCGGAATCCGGACAGACAGCCACCCCCTTGGTGTCGAAGTTCCGCGTGCTTGCGGTTGGCATCGGGCGTGCAAGTTCCATGGCCACGCGACGAGGAAGGTACCGCATGGGCCTCTGGGACGTCACGTTCAAGCGCTTGCTGCGGCTCCGGCCACAGGATCTCCTATCGCTGGTGCCAGGGGCCCCTGCGGACCAGCCATGGCGCCTCTGCCCCACCGAGTTCGTGCCACGCCCGACGTCGCGCATGCTCGATGGCTGCCTCGACCTGGAGGCTGACCCCGGCGGGACGCTGTACCACGTCGAGTTCGAGGCCACGCCGCGCTCGGACACCGGCCGGAGAGTCTTCGAGCACTTCGCGCTGGTCCATGCGGCACACCCGGGCCGGGCCGTCCGGCCGGTGGTCTTCTACCTCGGGCCTGGCGAGCAGAGCCGGCGGCCGCAGGACCGGCACGTGGTGCTGGCCGACGGCGAAGCCATCTGCGACTTCCGCTTCGACGCGGTTCGGCTCTGGGAGTTCGACGCGGACGAGCTGCTCGCGCGGCCCGCGCCCGCGCTCTGGTCCGTGGTCACGCTCGGTCGAGGTGCCGGGCTGCCGCACGTGGCTCGGGCCGTCGAGCTGCTGCAGGCGTTGCCCGACCGGGCGCTCGCCCGGGAGCTGCTCGTGGTACTCTATCTGGTGGCGGGCACGCGCTTTGCGGAACCGGCAGTACGGGCGCTGTTGCCCGAGGAGGTGCTCATGCGGTCGGCGACCTACGACGCTATCGTGGAGCAAGGACGCGCCCAGGGCTGGGAGCGGGGCCTTGCCGAGGGACAAGTCGAGGGCCTGCGTCGCGCCTGCCGCCGGGTAGCGGCGACGAAGCTCGGCGAGATCGCGCCCGACCTCGACCGGCGCCTGGCCGAGTTCACCGACCCGGCCGCGCTGGAAGCCCTGCTGGTCGACTTGAGCGGCGCCGCCGACCCGCCCGCCGCCCTGGCGGTGCTGACGCGAGCCTTGGGGTAGCCGCCCCAACGACCCGCCCACCGCGGGTCGCGGGTGCGCCTCACGCGTGCGGCCCGCGCCGCCGGCGCGCGACGAGAACCCCGGCCCCGACGCCGAGGATGCCGAGCGCGGCCCAGGGCGGGAGGCCGGTCGCCGGCTGCTCGCCGCGCCGGGACGAAGCCAGCGCCTCCTCCACCCGCGCCAGCCGTCCCTCCAGCGTGACCACCTGGGCGGCAAGTTGGTCCTTCTGCTCCTTGAGGTCGTGCACCGCCTGCACGGCCACGACCGACAGCTTGTCGTAGGCGACCGACTTCGTGCCCTTCTCGTCGGAGAAGACGAGTTCCGGGAATTCCACCTCGAGTTCCTGCGCCACCACGCCGAGGTGGCGCGGTTTCAGTCGATTCTGCTCCGCATCCTCCAACGCGTCGTAGCGGACAGCGCGAAGCCGTGACACCTTGGCGAGCGAGTCCTCGAGGGTGACGATGTTCTTCTTCAGGCGCCGGTCGGAGTTCGTGAGCCACGAGTACCCAGTCTCGACACGGCCGTTGCCGCCGACAATGTCGAGCTTCTGCCCGGGGCTCGTCGTCCCGAGGCCCACGTTACCCCCCTGCTTGATCGTGAGTGATGCCGGGTCCCCCCAATGGGCGATGGCGAACACCGAGCCCAGTGTGCTGTAGCGGTAGTCCAGCACGGGACCCTGCCCCACCGCGCGCCCGATCAGAACCGAATCGTGGTTGCCATCCGCCAGCCCAAACGCGTTGCTGACGAGGACCAGCCCCGGCCCCGGGGAATACGACGAGCACTGCCAGCCTGCCGCCATGTCGTACTGTAGGAGCTCGCCGCCGGAGCAGGTCATCAGCGCGAGCGCGGCCTCCCCTTCGTTGACTCCGCCTTCCAGCCCGCTCCCGCTGATGGTCGTCACCCCGCTCCTGTGCGACATCGGTCCCCGCGTCGACCGGGGGCACGACGTCGACCTGCGCATCGGCCGGCGGCGGCAGGTGCTTCCAACACTTGCCGTCCGCCCCGCACGTGAAGCCCGGGGGACACGACCCGCCCGGGCCGCAGGCGACGCTGCCGTCCGCGATGTTCGCGCCACACGCGGCGGTGCCTAGGGCCACCCCGACGGCAACGGCCATCAATGCACGAGTCACCACTGCAGCCACGGT
>JACRCY010000490.1 GCA_016218785.1 Deltaproteobacteria bacterium | reverse complement strand
GGCGATGCGGTCGAGCTTGCGCACCACCTTGCCGCGCAGCGGGTCGACCTCGGCAAACCCCACGATCTCGTCGCCGAACCACTCGATGCGCAGCGCCCGGTCCTCCTCGTGGGCCGGGACGACCTCGACCACATCGCCGCGCACGCGGAAGGAGCCGCGGTGGAAGTCGAAGTCGTTGCGCTGGTACTGGATGTCGACCAGGCGCCGCAGCACCGCGTCGCGCGCCACCTCCTCGCCCTGCTCGAGGTCGAGGCGCATACCGAAGTAGGCCTCGGCCGAGCCGATGCCGTAGATACAGGAGACCGAGGCGACGATGATCACGTCGCGGCGCTGGAGCACCGAGGAGGTCGCGGCGTGGCGCAGCCGGTCGATCTCCTCGTTGATGGTGGCGTCCTTCTCGATGTAGGTGTCGCTGGCCGGGACGTAGGCCTCGGGCTGGTAGTAGTCGTAGTAGCTCACGAAGTAGTGGACCGCGTTCTCCGGGAACAGATCGCGGAACTCGCCGTAGAGCTGGGCGGCCAGGGTCTTGTTGTGCGCCAGGATGAGCGCGGGGCGCTGCACGGTGTTGATCACGTGCGCCATGGTGAAGGTCTTGCCCGAGCCGGTGATGCCGAGGAGGGTCTGGGAGGGGGCGCCGCGCTCCAGGCCAGCGCACAGCTCCGCGATGGCCGTGGGCTGGTCGCCGCGGGGCTGCAGGTCGGTGGTGAGCTTGAACCCTCGGGCCATCTCGCGTAGCGTCCCGGAAACGAGAAATCGTACGCCCCGCGAGGAGTTCACGCAACGCGATGTCGGCGCCCCTCTCGCTCGACGGGTTCTACGCCATCTGCGACCTGCCGCCGCCGGCCGGGGAGGTGGAGGCCCGCGAGCTCTGCGGTCGGCTGCTGCGCGGCGGCGCGCGGGCGCTCCAGCTCCGCCACAAGCACGCGCCGGCCGGGGTGCTGCTTGAGTGCGCGCGCGCGGTCGCGCCGCTGTGCCGCGCGGCGGGCGTGCCGTTCATCGTGAACGACCGCCTCGACGTGGCGCTCCTCGCCGGCGCCGACGCCGTGCACCTCGGCCAGGAGGACCTGCCGCTGGCCGCGGCCCGGCGGCTGGCGCCCGGGCTCCGCGTCGGCGTCTCTACCCACAACCTCGAGCAGGCGCGCGCCGCAGCGGCTGCGGGTGCGGACTACCTCGGGTTCGGGCCCGTGTTCGCGACCGCCACCAAGGAGCACCCCGACCCCGTCGTGGGGCTGGAGGGGCTGCGGGCGGCGTGCGCGGCCGTCGGCGTGCCCGTGGTCGCGATCGGCGGCCTCACGGCCGGGACCGCGGGCGCCGCCATCGCGGCTGGCGCGGCCGCGGTCGCGGTGATCGGGGCGGTGGTCGAGGCCGAGGACGTGGAAGCGGCCGCCCGGGAGGTGACGGCGGCGGTGGCGAAGCCGTTGAAGGTTGAAGGTTGAAGCGTCGAGGTGCTCAACGTTGAAGGTTCGACCTTCGCCGGCTCAAGTCATGCACAGCTTCTTGTTGCGCTTCATCTTCTTCACTTCCTTGATCTTCTTCTGCGCCTTGTCGACCAGGGTCGAGCGCGGGAAGCGCTTGATCAGGTCCTGCAGGTAGGCCTCCCCCTCGGTGCAGTACTTCAGCTCGACGAACGACAACGCCATGCCGAACATGGCCGCGTCCGTCGCGTCGCCGCGCGGGAAGTTGTCCAGCACCTTCTTGAACTCCGCGATGGCCGCGGCGTACTTGCGCTCCTCGTAGTAGCTCTGGCCGACCCAGTACTGCGCGTTGTCGGCCCGCTCATCGCGGCCGTAGCGCGTGGTGAAGGTGCGGAACAGCCGCCGCGCCTCCTCGAACTGCGCCGCCTGGTAACGCTTGTAGGCCTGGTCGAAGAGCTGGTCCTTGTCCTCGGGCGCGGGGGGCGCCGTGGCCGTGCCCGCCTTGGTCGTCAGGCCCTCGAGCTTGACGTCGGTCTGGGCGCGGTACTCCCCGAACTGCTTCGAGACCGAGTCGAGCGTGTGCGAGATCTCCTCGGTCTTGCCGATGAGGCCGGCGAGGTCGGTCTGGAGCTTCTGCACCTGCACGCCCAGGTCCGCCGAGTTGCGCTGCACCAGGTTGGTGGCCTGGTCGAGCACCTCGCGGAGCTTCGCCACCTGCGCCTTGGCCTCGGCCGTGGCCTTGCGCAGCTCCTGCTCGCGCAGGTTCATGTCGTCGACCTGCGCCCGCAGCTTGTCCAGGTTGGTCTTCAGCTGCTGCCCTTCATCCTTGGTGGTGAAGAACATGCAGCCGCCGGCGGCGTAGAGGAGCGCCAGCGCGAGGAGGCCTCTCAATCCCATTGCACGTCCACCCGACGGTCCTTGGCCCACGAGCTTTCGTCGGTCCCCTTCGACTCGGTCTTGCCCTTGGGCACCGGGCGCAGCAGGCGCTGCTTGACGCCCAGGTTCGCGAGGTACTTCTTGACCGACTGGGCGCGCCGGTCGGAGAGCGCGAGGTTGTACTCGTCGGTGCCACGTGGATCGGCGTGGCCGAAGAGGGCGACCTTCTTGGCGGCGCTCTTGATGCAGGTGGCGTCCTTCTGGAGGATCTCGGTGGTGCTGGAGGTCAGCACCGATTCGTTGAAGTCGAAGTAGACGGTCTCGAGCGCGCACGCCCCCGAGTCGCCCGTGGACGCCTTCTTGGCCTTCACGCAGCGCCCCTGCACGCAGTCCGAGTCCTGGGGGCAATCGTCGTCCTTGACGCAGGAGTCCTTGGGCTGGCAGCGGCCCTTCTTGCACTTGCCGTCGCCGCAGTCGCCGTCCGCCACGCACGCCTTGCAGCGGTTGCCGATGCACGACTGGTCGGCCGGGCACTGCGTGTGGTCGTCGCAGTAGCCGGCGATGGCCTTGCAGGCGCCCTTGTCGCACTCCTGGCCCTTGGGGCAGTCCTTCTCGGTGGGACGGCACTGCTGGCACTTGCCGTTGACACAGTACTCCTTGGCCTTGCAGTCCTTGTCGCCCTTGCAGTTAGGGTACTTGGGGCCGCAGCCCGCCACCAGGAACAACAGGGCGATGGGGAGCCACACGCGGTGCATGAATGCCTCCTTTGCCGAAACCGGCCACGGCTCGTGGCGCGAGCCTGTCATCGTGGTACCAATGCCGCCACCGAGCCGCGCCTTCCGCGCCCCAGGACCCGGGGCACGGCCGACGGGCTCCCTGGCGCATGAACGCCCACAAACTAGAGCGATGAGGCCGCGCTTGCAAGTAAAGTTTGCGTGGCCGCCGCCGTCGGCGCGCCCCGAGAACCTTGCTTTGGGTGCACGAATCAGCTAAGCCATTGGCCCAACTCTGGTTCCAGCGGCCCCTCTGATGCACTTCGGCGTCGACGGCAAGCTCGCTAGGCGGATCGCCGGCCTCTCTTGGCCGGTGATCCTGGCGATGATCACCCAGACCGCCGTCAATCAGGTCGACCACATCCTGATCGGCCTCTTGCCCACCACCGAGGCGAGCGCGGGGCAGGCGGCGCTGGGGCCGTCGCTGGTGCTGCTCTGGCTCATCGGCGGGTTCCTCTCGACCGTGGCCGTGGGCACCCAGGCCCTGACCGCGCGGCGCCACGGGGAGGGGGACGTGGCGCGCGCCGGGCAGGTCCTGTCCAACTCGCTCGCCGTCTCGGTCACCTCGGGCGCGATCGCGACGATCCTGGGCGTGATCTTCGTGCCCGTGCTCTTCCGCGCCATCATCAGCGACCCGGACGTGCTGCACGTGGGCGTGCCCTTCGCGCAGCTGCGCATCGTCGGCGTCTTCTCCATGGTCGTCACCATGAGCTACAAAAGCTTCTTCGACGGCCTGACGCGCACGCGCGTGCACCTGTACGCGGCCATCATCATGAACCTCGCCAACGGGTACTTCTGCTACGGGTTCCTGTTCGGGAAGCTCGGGCTTCCGCGCCTGGGCATCGTGGGCGCCGGCCTGGCCGCGGTGCTCGCGTCGTGGGTCGGGCTGACGATGATCGTCCTGTGGAGCATGCGGCGGAAGTACGTCGGCAAGTACCACTTCTACCGCCTGCGGCGGAACCTGTCGTGGCCGGTGGCGCGCGAGATCATCCGCCTGTCGTGGCCCTCGGGCGCGGCCACGGTCTTCGTGATGACGGGGTTCGGGCTCTTCTACGGCATCGTGGCCAAGGTGGGGCAGCCCGAGACGGTGTACGCGGCCGCCACCCAGAACGTGGTGGTCATCCTCATGCTGGTGTTCACGACCTGCATCGCCTACGGCACCGCGACCGCCACGCTGGTGTCCGAGAGCCTGGGCAAGAAGCTGCCCGAGCTGGCCGCCCGCTACGCCTGGGAGGCGGTGAAGCTCGGCGCGCTGGTCATGGCGGTCGTGGGGCTGCTCATGTTCTTCTTCCCCACGGCGATCCTGCGCGTCTACACCCATGACCCCGAGGTGATCCGGGTGGCCACGCCCGCCCTGCGCATGGTGGCGCTGGCGGCGCCGCTCATGGCGGCGGCGCTCGTGTTCACGCAGGCGCTCTTCGGGGCGGGCAACAGCCGCTTCGTCATGTACGTCGAGGGCACGCTGCACTTCTTCTGCCTCGTGCCCCTCGCCTGGCTGCTCGGGCTCAAGATCGGGTTCGGGTTCCTCGGGGTGTGGTCCGCCGCGATCGCCTATGTGGTGCTGCTGACCGTGATCATGGGGTGGAAGTTCTTCGAGGGGAAGTGGAAGGCGATCAGGATCTAGGCGGAAGGCTCGAGGCTACCTGAACAGGCACACCGGGGTGGTCGTCCCCGCCGCCGCGGCGGAGGTGCAGAGGCCGCCGTAGGTGGGGCAGGGCTGACCCACCGCGGCCTCGCTGCAGCCGATGTGGCAGAACGAGCCGGTGCCGCGCGCCACGCACTGGAGCTCCGTGTCGCAGGTGGCGCCGCCGCCGCACGCCGCGCCCACGCCGCCGCCGGTGCGGACGTAGTCGGGGTAGATCATCCGGCCGCGGATCCCGCTCTGGTCCACGTCGGGGCCGACGGCGCTCTCGTCCTGCCAGGTGACCAGGAAGGCGCCGTGCGCCGCGGCCGCTACCGAGGGGAAGTGCTGCGCCTTGGGCGTGGTGTGGTTGATGACGAAGTCGTCGCCGATGGGCAGCCCGAACGGGTGCAGCGCCCGGCCGCGGACGGAGCCCGAATCCGTGTCGTCCGGCCGCGACTGCGCGTCGGTCCACACGACCAGGGTGCGGCCGTCGGCCGCCACCGCGATCGCGGGCTCGTACTGGGCGCCGTCGGTCGAGGTGTTGACGCGGTAGCCGGGCTGGGTCGGGAGACCGTCCTGGCCGAGGAAGCGCACCAGCACGTCGGTGTCGGTAGGGGAGGTGCCTTCGTCGGTGTAGACCACCAGGTACCCGTCGGGCGTGGCCGCCAGGTTGGGGCCTTCGGGGAAGGCCATGCGGATCGGCGCGACCACGAGCTGCGAGCCCCGCGCCTGCCCCTCGGTGGAGAAGCGCTGCGCGTGCACCGCGCCGCCGCTGGTGGGATCGAGGTCGATCCACGCGACCACGAAGCTCTGGTCGGGGCCGACGGTCACCGCGGGGCGCTCCAGGTCGTGCGTGGTGAAGGCGCCCACGGCGAAGTCCAGGTTGTTGCCGGTGGTCGAGTTCCGGCGCGGCTGGCCGGTCGGGTCGAGGAGCCGCGCCTGGATCTCGTGGGTCAGGTCGGTCGACGAGCGGGCCTGCGACCAGACGACCACGTACGAGCCGTCGCCGAAGGCGGCGGCGTGGACGGCGCCCAGCTCGAGGGTGCCCAGGACCGAGACCGTGACCTCGGTGGACGGGGAGCCCGTCGGGTCGAAGGCGCGGACGTTGATGACGCCCGGACTCAGGCTGAAGTCGGCCCAGGTGGCCAGGAACCCGCCCGCCGGGGCCGCGGCCACGGCGACGAAGTAGACGCTCTCGGTGCCCAGCTGGTTGAGGACGAAGTCGTCCTTGGTGTGGCTGACCGCGTTCGGGCGCGCCGCGCCATCGCCGTCGAAGAGGCGGCCCATGCCGTCGAAGCGGCCGAGCGTGCTGATGTTCTCGAAGACCGCGACCAGGCTGCCGTCGGCGGCCGCGGCGGCCTGGCGGCCGCTCTGCCCGCCGTAGTCGGTGACGATCTGCGAGCCGGCGATGGTGGTGTTCACCTGGAAGTCGACCGGCACCAGCGTGAGGGTCGCGTGGGGCTGGTCCCCCGCGGTGATCGCCACGCTCACGGAGCCGGTCGCGGCGCGCACGTCGTCGGCGCCGAAGGCCACCCCGTCCACGGTCAGGGTGCCGAGGTGGGAGTTGGGCGTGACCGTGAAGTCGGTGGGCAGCGTGAAGGGCGCGACCCCGTCGCCGAAGGTCTTGGTGATGCTCTCCCCGCCCTGGCGCACGGTGACCTCGAGCTTGGTCACGCCGCGGACGGCCGGCTGCGCCTCGACGTCCACCCAGACGTACGTGGCCGGGCCCGCGGGGCCGCACCCCGGCAGGAGCGAGCCCCCGATGGCCCCGAGGGCGACGGCGAGGGTGAGGGCGCGCGAGCTCATTTGAAGTCGATGTTGCCGAGCGCCGACGCGGGCGGTCCGGCGGAGCTCGGCCGGACCCCGAAGTAGACGCCCACGGCAGCGCCGGCGGCGACCGCCGCGATGCCGGTCCAGAACCACCAGCGCTGGTACACGGGCCGCGGCGGCGGCGGGGGTGGCGGTGCCCCGAGGCCGGTCGGGCCGGTCGGGCCCGTGAGGGCGGGCGGGCGCGTGGCCTTCTGCGCCGCGATCTGGCGCTCCAGGTCGCTGACCAGCTCCTCCACGGCGGCGCGGTTGGTGGCGTCGGGCTTGAGCCGCAGGTAGCGCTTGAACGAGAACACCGCCTCCTCGAAGTGGCCGAGGTTGCGGTGGCACTGGCCGATGTTGAAGAGGAAGCCGGGCAGGGGCTTGAGCTCGTAGGCCGCCTGGTACTCCTTGAGCGCCTCGACGAAGCGCCCCATGGCGAAGTGGGTCTCGCCGCGACGGAAGTGGCCGCGGGCCTGCTTCTCGGCGTCTTGCGCCGCCGCGAGGGTCGGTGGCAGCGCGCAGAGGGCGCCCAGCAGGGCACACACGAGGGCGTGGGGCGCGCGCGCGCTCATTCGGCGAAGGGGTCCACGGTGTCGACCCGGTCGATGCGCTTCTTGCCGGAGGGCGCCGGCGTCGGCAGCGGGTCGGTGGGCGCGGGGGTCGGCCGGGGGCCGCTGGGCGCCGGCCCCGCGCCGGTGGGGGCCGGGGTCGGGGACCCCTGGTCGGGGCCGCTCCGCTCCGGCTCCCGGCGCGGCCGGCCGCGGCCATCGTGGCCGCGCGCCCCGGTGTCGGGCTCGAGCAGGGCGAAGACCTCGGGCGTGGCGCCCGCGGTGGGTCGCGCGGTCTGGTCGCGGTAACCGTCGAGCTTGAAGACGAACTGGCGCTCGCGATCGGCCGCGGGACGCCGCCGGATGAACGGCGTCTGGCCCAACGGCCCCGGGGCGCCGGCGGCGAAGACGCTCGCTCCCGGCGGGTCGGAGCGGAAGCTGAACTCGACCAGGGCCTGGTCGGCGACGCCGGCGCCCGCGGTGGCGGCGGTCGGGCCCGTGGCCGCGCCGGGGCCCGTGGCCGCACGGGCGATCACCGGGCGGCCCGTCGGCGTGGCGTCGGGCAGCAGCAGCCACACGGCGGCCGCCGCGAGGATCACGCCGCCGCCCGCGGCCGCCACCAGGTAGGGCAGGCGCGAGCCGCGCCGCTTCGCCGGCGGCTTGATGTGGAGGGCCGCGGTGTTCTCGCCCGCCATGATGCGGTTGAGGTCGGTGCGGAGCGCCGTGACGCTCTGGTAGCGGTGCTCCGGCTTCTTCTCCAGGCACTTGAGGATGATGGCCTCGAGACCCCCCGGGAGCGGCGGGATCCCGGCGAGATCGCGGGGCGGTACCGGGATCGCCTGCAGGTGCTTGAGCACGAACTCGCCAAACGAGCGCGCCTCGAAGACCCGCTGTCCGGTGAACAGCTCGTACATGATGGCGCCGAGCGAGTAGATGTCGGAGCGGTGATCCACGGCCGAGCCCCCGGCCTGCTCGGGCGACATGTAGGCCGGCGTACCGACGACCGAGCCCTCCATCGTCTGGAGGCTGATGTCCCCGTCGGAGGAGGAGCTGTAGAGCAGCTTGGCGACGCCGAAATCGAGGAGCTTCACCGCGTCGCGCTCGCCTTCGGTGTTCAGGATGAACACGTTGTCGGGCTTGAGATCGCGGTGGACGATCCCCTCGCGGTGGGCCGCCTCGAGCGCGTCGCACACCTGCAGGAGGATGCCGAGCGAGCGGTGCAACGGCAGCGGGCCCTCGCGGCGCACCAGCTCGCCGAGGTTGGAGCCCGCCAGGAGCTCCATGATGATGAAGGTGCGGCTGTCGGGCAGCTCCACGAAGTCGGTGATGTCGACGATGTTGCGGTGCCGGATCGTGTTGACTGCCCGCGCCTCCTGGAAGAAGCGGCGCACCGAGTCGCGCTTGGCCGCGTACTCGGGCTTGAGGAGCTTGAGCGCGACCTTGCGGCCGAGCTTGACGTGCTCCGCCAGGTAGACGCGGCCCATGCCGCCGCGGCCGATGAGGGCGAGCAGGCGGTAGCTCCCCAGGACCTGCCCCAGGACCAGCTCCCCCTCGTCATCGACGAGGCGCTGCGGCGGCGTGACCTCGTCGGTCGGCACGGTCAAGGCGAAGGGCTCGCCGCGCGCGGCCGAACGGCCGCCGGACGGGGGTCGCTCCCCGGGCACCGGGCTGCGCGGGACGGAGCCGGACTTGCGCCCCAGCTGCGTGGCGGCGGAGCGGTGCTCGCCGTGCCGCGGAGCGTCGGCCGGCTGCGGGGTGCCGCTCGTCGGCGCGGCAGCCAGGACCGCGCCGTCCCGCGGGCAGACGCGCGCCTCGTCGGGGTACGGGGTGTTACACTGCGGACAGGACCGCATCGCCAGGGTGGCGCGGCGCCGGGGCGGGCGCCGCGCGAGCTCGCGCGGGGCTCCCCTACCGGGCCTCAAGCGGCCCGATTATATCGGAGATATCCGGAGGCTGCCAGATCGGCCCGCGCGCAGCAGGGACGCGCCCCCCAGCCGTGCTATCATGCCGGCCAACCCGAGCGGAGGCGAGCATGAGGGAGACCTTGATGGGGCTGCTGGCGGCGCTGATCCTGGCAGCGGCCGGCGGGGCCGCGGCCCAGCCCGCCGCACCTGACGCGGTGCCGCCGCCCGGAGCACCGGCCGCGGCCCCCGGTCCCCCGACGTCGCCTCCGGTCGCGCCCACGGTAGCCGGCGCCGCGGCCGCGACGCCCGCGGTGACCTACGCCGTGGGCACGCGGATCCGCGGCCTGTTCGTGCCCGCCTGGTTCCTCGAAGCGTTCATGACCCACGCCCATTCGCTCAACTCGTTCACCTGGGGCGCGGACTTCACCCGGCGCAAGGGCAACCTCGACATGGTCGTCGGCCTCGACGTGGGCTGGTACGGGAACTTCAAGGACGCCAACTGGACCGGCAACGACGAGAGCAGCTACGCGGGCGACACGTACTGGACCGAGTTCAGGAAGTTCGTCTTCACGTCGATCGACATCAACTGGATCTGGCACCACGATTTCAACCAGTGGCTGGCTTTCCGCGCCGGGGGCGGCGTCGGCATCGGCTTCCTCGGCGGCAACTACTACAAGTCGCAGTCGGGACCGAGCTGCGCGGCGGCCAACATCGACCGCGACCGCGCGCAGTGTGGGCCCTACTACCTCGGCGCCAACAACCCGCCGCGGAAGAAGGAGGATCTCAAGTACTACCGGGTCCTGCCGGTGGTCTCGGCGCTCCTCGGCTTCCGGTTCAAGGTGCACCGCCACTTCGTGGCCACCGTCGAGGGCGGGTTCCACAACGGCTTCATCGCCGGCGCCAGCGGGCAATACGTCTTCTAGGCGGCTCGCGCTCCCATGCTACCAGACGGACCGCCGGCCACGCCCACCTGGGGGCCGCCGCCCGGCGGCCCCGCGGGCGCGTGGCCGCCCGCCGGGGCGCCGCGGGGACCGCTCCCGCCCGCGCCCCGGAAGTCGGGGCACGGCTGTCTCATCGCGCTGGGAATCGTGGGCGCGGTGCTGCTCCTGCTGATCGTCGTCGTGGGCGTGGTGGTGCACCGTGCCGCCACCAGCCCGGAGGGGCGCAAGGTCCTCGGGCTGGTGCGCGACACCGCGCGCGTGGTGGGGGAATCGACCACGGCGCCGGGCACCAAGGAGCTGCGCGACCTGGGGTGCGATTCGGCCATGGTGATGGACCTGAACGCCTGGATGCGGGTCTTCGGCGCCGATGGGGGCGTGCCGCGCCCGAGCGGGCAGCTCGACCTGTTCGTCATCTGCGGGGCGGGGGTCTTCAAGACGCCCCCCTCGTGCGAGCGCGTGGCGCAGACCTACGTGGGCGCGGTGGGGAGCGCGCGCGGGCCGTTCCAGGCCATGGTGCAGAAGCAGGGACGCAACCGGCCGCTGTGCGCGGTGTGCTACGACGCGGCTGGCACGCGGCAGGCCTGCCCTCGCGGGGCCATGACTGTCGCCGACTAGCGCCTAACTACGCCGCCGGCGGATCTCGCCCACGCGCAGCGTGACCTTCTCGGCGTCGAAGTGCTCCGCCAGGGGGATGGAGTACTTGCGGGAAGCGCCGCAGAGCTCCTTGAAGGCCTGCGCCGTGATCGTACCGTGCGCGGCGAGGTGCGCGCAGAGGCGGGTGCGCAGCTCGTCGACGGCCGCGCGGTCGAAGAAGAGCTCGGGGATCACGCGCACCAGCGTGCCCTCCCGGGCGAGGAGCTCGAGGGCCTCGCGCACCTCGGCCGCGGACGGCGCGGCACGCGCGGCACCGGGTGGCGCGACGGCCTGGAGGAGGGCCGCCACCTCGGCGTGACGCGGCGGCTGCAGCCGGGCGCCGGCGTAGAGGGCCGCGATCTGCTGACGCAGGGAGGCCCCGGGCGCGGCCGCGTCCACGACGTGCTCCGGGAGCCGTAGCAGGTCGCGCTCCGCGGCGAGCGCGCCGCGCGCGCGGAGGATCTCGACCACGACGTGGATCAGCCGCGCCGGCGCCTGCGGGGGCAGCTTGGTGCGCAGCTCCTCGCGCCCGATCCCCGGCTGGCGCGGCTGGGCCTGGTGGAACGCCCGCACCGCCTCCAGCGCCGCCGCCTCGAGCGCGGCCACGGCGTGCTGGTGGGCCACCGCGCCGCGCTCGGCGTCGAAGCGGACCAGCGTGCGCGCGGTGAGCAGCTGCTGCAGGGTGGCGTCCACGGCGCGGGGGGCATCGCCCAGGCGCTGCTGGACTTCGGCGCGCGTCAGGCCGGCCAGGCCGGCCGCCGCGACGGTCACGGCGACGCGGGTCGGGAGATCGGCGGTCGCGAGGCGCTGGAGGCGCGCGATCGCCTCCGGGTCGCGCCGGCGCAGACGCGACGCCAGCACCCGGAGCACCCGGCCGCCGCCGACGGTGGTGCCGTAGTGCTCCTGCGGCGTGAAGCCGCGCAGGATGAAGCGGTCGCCGGGGAGCGCGGCCAGCGGGTGGCCGAGGTGGAGCTGCACCAGGGCCGTGCCGCCGGGGGGGACCTCCTCGCCGTCGAGCAGCACCACCAGGCACGGGACCTGGGCGGTGCCGGCGTGGCACAGCAGGCGGGTGCGGCGGCCGAGCGGCGCCCGGGCGGCCGCGAGCAGCTCGACTTCGGCCTCGATGAGTGACGAGGGGCGCAGCACGCCGGCGTGGGTCAGGGTCTCGCCGCGCGCGATGGCGTCGCGCGGGACGCCGCCCAGGTTGACGGCGGTGCGCTGGCCGGCCCGGGCCACGGGCGTGGCCACCCCGTGCACCTGCAGGCCGCGCACCTTGCCGCGCGCGCCGCCGGGCAGCGCCTCGACCTCGTCGTCCACGCCGAGGCGGCCGGCCACGAGCGTTCCGGTGGCCACCGTGCCGAAGCCGTGCATGGTGAAGACGCGGTCGATGGGGAGGCGCGCGAGGCCGTCCTCGTCCCGGCCCGGGATCTGGGCGGCCAGCTCCCCCAGGGCGGCCCGCAGCGCGTCGAGCCCGACACCGGTGACCGCGGAGCACGGGACGATGGGCGCCGCCTCGAGGAAGGTGCCGCGCAGCGTGGCGCGGACGTCCTCGCGCACCAGCTCGAGCCAGTCGGACGCGCAGAGGTCGGCCTTGGTCAGGGCCACGACGCCGCGGGGCACGCGGAGCAGGCGACAGATGTCGAGGTGCTCGCGGGTCTGCGGCATCACCCCCTCGTCGGCGGCGATGACCAGGATCACGAGATCGATGCCGGTGGCGCCGGCCACCATGGTCCGCACGAAGCGCTCGTGCCCGGGAACGTCCACCACGCCGCAGCGATACCCGTCGAGGTCGAGCCAGGCGAAGCCCAGCTCGATGGTGATGCCGCGGGCCTTCTCTTCCTTGAGGCGGTCGGTGTCGATGCCGGTCAGGGCGCGGGTGAGGGCGGTCTTGCCGTGGTCGATGTGGCCGGCGGTCCCGATGACGATGGCGTGGCGCGGGGGCATCGGGGCCCGGCTAGTGGATCTCGACGCGCACTTCGGCGGTCACGGCGTCGGTGGTGGCCCGGACCTCGCCGCGGGCGGGACCGAGGCGGCTCGCCAGCAGGCGCGCGAGCGCGGCCTCCACGCCGGAGCCGGCGTGGGCGCGCAGCAGGGCGGGGAGATCGACGCGCACCTCCGCCACCGCGGTCTTGGCCGCCCCCCGCCGCGCCGCCAGCTTGCGGCCGAGCGCCAGCCCGCGCTCGTCGGTGGCGGCGAGCACCAGGATCCGTCCGCCGGGGAGCGGCGTGCGGCCGAGGTGCACCGGGGTCCGGCCGGCCCGCGCGAGGCGCTCCAGCGCCCGGGCCGCCGCGGGATCGCAGGAGCCGAAGCCGAGCAGGCGCGGCTCGCCGGCGTGCAGGGCGGTGACCGCGAGCGTGACGTTGTGCAGCCCGCGCACCACGTCGCCGGCGTCGCGCTCCGCTTGGGCCTCGTCGAGCGCCAGGGCCAGCAGCTCGGGCCAGAGCCGCACCGCCGCGAGGAACGAGGCCAGGGGGCCGCACGACGACAGGAACCGCGACAGCTCGGCGAAGTGGCCGGCGAACGGTCCCGCGCGCGGGATCTGGCGCGGGAACGCGGCGAGGTCGAGGCGGAGCTGCAGCACGCCGAGGGCGGCGTGAGCGACCGGGTCGAGGCTGACCACGCGATCGTCGCGGGTGGTGAAGGCGCCCGGACGCCCACGCGTCAGCGCCCAGCTGAGGCGGAGGTCGAGGGCGTGGGGGCTCACCCGCAGCGCCACGGTGGCGTCGTCGAAGGTGGCGGCGGCGAGCGTCTTCTGCAGGCCGTCGTGGCAGGCCCCGATCGTGGCGTCGACGGCGGCGAGCGCCGGCGCGCGGCGGGCCGGCGCGGCCTGCGGGACGGACACCAGGGCGCGCTCGCGCAGGTTGACCTCGGCCAGGCTCGCGAGCCCGGCACCCGAGAGGTGGAGCGCCGCGGTGACGTCGGCCGGCAGCAGCAGACGAGCGTCGCCGCGGACCCGGCGGGGCGGCGCCGCGCTCACGCGGGCCAGGAGCCGGGCGAGCTCCGTCGGGGAGGGGCGCGCACCCAGCCACGGCTGCAGGAGGTCGACGACCACCTCCTCGCTCGCGCGCACGCGCACCAGCACCAGGCCGTCGCCCGGGAGGCGCGCCACGGCTACGGCGCCGGCGGCGCGGAGCAGGGTGAGGGTCTCGGCCGCGGCCTTGCGGTCGAGGCCGAAGACCTGCTGGAGCGCCGGGAGTCCGAGCACCGTCAGGGGGCGCCCGGCCTGCTCGGCGAGGAACCTCCCGAGGCGCCCCGGATCGGCCACCCGCGCGGTGATCCGGTGGTGATAGAAGACCGGTGGGAGGCCGTGGAGGCCGCGCCAGTCGCGCCGCAGCAGCGCGGCGCGGGCCGCGAGGTAGGCGGCGTCGACCTCGCCCCGGTCGATGGCGAAGCCGGAGACGGCCACGGGCGCGTCGGCGTCGAGGCCGGTGCGCTGGAAGCTCCGCTCGTCGAGGAGGTCGACGCCCAGGGCGCCCTGGGCCTGGGCGAGCGCCGCGGCGGCGGCGGGCCACCGGAGCAGCCGGGAGCGCAGCAGCGGGGCTCTGGCGTGGAGCGCGCGCGGGCGCAGCTGCAGCGTGAAGGCCGGCAGGTCGTCGAAGGCGCGCGCGGTGCCGGGCGCCAGGGGCGCGGCCGCGGCCGGCGCGCCCGCACCGAGCACGGAGGCCGCCAGGGCGAGGGCGAGGCCGACGCGCGTCATCCCACCGCCTATTCGAGGAAGCGGATCTGCTGCAGGATCTCGCCCCGATCGGGGGCGTCGGGGCGGAGCTCGAGGTAGCGCTTGAACTCGGCCACGGCCCCACCGCGCGCGCCACCCTCCTTGTGGATAAACCCGAGCCGGCGGTGCGCCTCGGCGGCCCAGGGGACCTTGTCGCTGGCGAGCTGCAGGGCGCGCTTGAAGGCGTCGACGGCCGGGCCGCGGCGCTCGGCGTCGGCGTAGGCCTCGCCCAGGCGGTACTGGGCCTCGGCGTCGTGGGGCGCCCGCTTCACGGCGTTCTGGTAGGCCTCGATCGCCTGCGGCAGCTGTCGCAGGCCGCTGAACGCCTCGCCCATGAGGCGGTAGGCGGCCGCGTTGGTCCTGTCGCGCTGCACCGCCTTGCCGAGTTCCACGAGCGCCTCGCGGAACTGGCGGCGCTTCACGAAGATGCGGCCGCGGGTGACGTACGCGCCCACCAGGGTGGGGGCGCCGCCGACGGCGAGGTCGAGCTCCTGGAGCGCCTGATCGGCGCGCCCCAGCTGCTCCAGGATCTCGCCGACGTGCAGGTGGTACTCGGCCCGCTTGGGGTCGAGCGCGATGGCGCGGCGGGCGAAGGTGAGGCCCTCGTCGGGGCGCCCGAGGCCGGCCAGGGCCCGGCCCATCAGGTTGTTGCCCTGCGCGCTGCGGCCGTCCTCGGTCAGCACGGTGTCGACGGTGACCCGCGCCAGCTCGTAGCAGGGCGGTGGCGGTGCGGCCGGCGGGGTCGGCGGGGCGCCGGCCGGCTGGCTCGCGGGCGCCGCGGGCGGGAAGCAGGGGCTGCGCGCGCCGTGCTCGACGAAGGCGTCGGCCGCGGCGAGGCGCAGCGTCACCGGCGGTCGCTCCGCGCGGAGTGCCTGGTCGAAGGACTGGAGCGCCTGCTCGACCCGCCCCATCTTCTGGTAGAGGCGGGCGCGGCGCTCGGGGAGGCCCGGGAAGCGCTGGACCTTCTCGGCGAGGAGCGCGTACTCCTTCTCGGCCTGCTCGAGGTGGCCGGACTTCTCGAGCGCGGCGCCCAGGTTGAAGCGCGCCACGTGCAGGTTTGGGTTCTTGGCGAGCGCCGCGCGGAAACGCTCCTCGGCGCGGGCGGCGTCCCCGGTGCGGAGGTAGGCCTCGCCGAACGCGTTGTCGATGACGGCGCTCTGCGGCACCACCGCCTGGCCCTGCTTGAGCGCGCTGAAGGCGTCGGCGTCGCGCTTGAGCTTCAGGTAGGCGCGGGCCAGGAGGGCGTAGCCGGGAGCGTACCGGTCGTCGGCCTTGAGCGCGGCGAGGTAGCTCTTGACCGCGCCCTCGATGGCCGCGGGGGTGTCGGTCAGCTCCTGGCGCAGGCCGCGCAGCGCGAGCACACGCGCGTCGTTCGGGGCCATGCGCTCCGCCGCGGCCACGGGCTCGTCGGCGTCGAGGAGCCGACCCAGCTCGAGGAGGCAGCGGGCCGCGCCGATGACCGCCTCGAGGCTCTTGGGCGCCACCCTGCGGATCTCCTGGTAGCGCTTCAGGGCGGCCTCGTGGCGGCCCCCCTCGAAGAGCACCGCGGCGAGCCCGTTCTGGGCCCGCGCCGCGGTGCGCTCGAGCTTGAGGGCCTCGTCGAACTGCTTCTCGGCCTCGTCGAGCTGGCCCCCTCCGAGCGCGATCTCGCCGATGAGGCCCAGCGCCTCGGCCTTCTCGCCCGGCGAGGCCTTGGCGGCCTTCTGCTGGATGAAGCGGCGCAGGGCCGCCTCGCGGGCCGCGGCGTCCTTGGTGGTCCGCGCCGCGCCGAGCGCGGCGGCCGCGTGGAGCGGCGCCTTGGTGGCCGCCTGCTCGTAGAGGTCGCGCGCCCCGTCGAGGTCACCCGCGGCCTCGCGCGCCGCGCCCGCCCCGTAGAGCGCCGGCCCGCTGCCGGCAGCGGCGGCCGCTTTCTGGAACAGCGGCTCGGCTTCCTTCGCCTTCCCCGCCTGCAGGAGCGCCCAGGCTGCGACCAGCTGCCCGACACCGTCCTTGGCGTCGGCCGGGGCGGCCGCGAGGAGGCGCTCCCCCTCGGCGGCCTTCCCCTCGACCACGGCCAAGAGGCCGCGCCCGCGCTCGTACTCGGGCGGGAAGGGCCCCTTCGCTGGCAGCGCGCCGATGGCGTCGCGCGCCGTGCCCACCAGATCCCGCGGGCCCTGGTGGGCCGCGTAGGCGAGCAGCAACGCTTGGGCCGCGAGGCCGCGTTGCTGCAACGACGGCGTCCCGCCCGCCTGGAGCTTGGTGGCGACGTCGCGCAGCGCCGGGTAGTTGTCCTCGAGGATGGCGGCACGGAGAGCCTGATCGCCCGCGGCGCCGGGTCCGCTGGTGTCCGACCTGGGCCCGCCGAGGAGGCTCTTGCCGAAGACGCCGACACCAACGCCGACGAGGACCAGGAGCGCGACGCCCCCGCCGCCGAGCATCAGCAGGCGCCTCTTCTTCGCGTCGGCCGGGGCGACGGCCTTCCTCGGCTTGGCACCCTTGCGCAGCGGGGAGGGCGCCGCTTTCTCCTCGAGCTCGTCCGCGAGGCTGACCGGCGGCGCCTCGTCGAGGTTGAAGGCCGCTTCGGGCTTCTTGTCAGTCGGGACGCCCGCCGGCAACGCGAGGTCGATGACGCCGGGCATGTCCTCCAGGCTGCCGGCGTCGGGGTCCACGAACTCGCCGCCGGGGCCGCGCGTCATGGACTCGGCCGAGGTCGAGCTGGTCGCAGGCGCCCCGAGGTCGAGGCCGTCGAGTTCCAGCCGGGGGGTGGAGGGCGGGCGCGTGGCCGCCGG
Source organism: Deltaproteobacteria bacterium (assembly GCA_016218785.1). Lineage (GTDB taxonomy): Bacteria > Myxococcota_A > Polyangia > JACRCY01 > JACRCY01 > JACRCY01. The sequence goes on along the minus strand of JACRCY010000490.1, from coordinate 322 downwards.
CGTCCCTGCTGGGGCTGGCGGCGGCGAGCCGATCACGAGGTCGTCGAGCTCGAACGAGCCGGGCGTCGGCGCCGCGGGCCGGGCCGCGCGGGGCGCCGCGCTGGTGGGGAGCGGGCCGGGCTCGGGCGAGGGCTCGTCCAGATCGAGCGCGACCGCGCCACCGGGCGTCGGTGGGGCCGGAGCCGCGGCGCCGCCGCGAGCCGAGAAGTCGACCATGGGCAGGTCGAGGTCGTCGAGGGCCGGGAGGGCCGGCCCCGCGGGGGCGGGCCGACCCGCGCCCGGGGCTGGCGGGCGTGACCCTCCCGGCAGCGGCGGGGGTGCG
>JACRCY010000483.1 GCA_016218785.1 Deltaproteobacteria bacterium | reverse complement strand
GCCGTCTCGTCTCGGTTCGTCTCCTTCCGTCCGCATGTGTAGGCTGCTCCTGCAGCTCGTCAGTCCCGCCCTCGGTGCGGGCCACTGCCAGCAGGATCCCCCGGGGATGGGACAGCTCCGCCTCTGGGTACAGGCCGCCGACTTCCCGGACCTCGAGGCGGTGCGGGCCGTCGGCGAGCGCACGGAGGTGATCTGGTCCGCCGCAGCGAGCGGGAGCGACGAGCAGCGCATCCAGGTGTCGGACCAGCCGCTGGTCGTGGATCTCGCGGGGCTGGGTGGCAACGTGCCGACGTTCGCGGGGGCCTACGACGTGCCGGCCGGCTTCGTGAAGCAGGTCCGCCTGGTCGTGCACGACGTCGTCATTCGCTTCGAGGGCGCGGACCAGACGGGGAGCTTCGACGTCAAGGTGCCAAGCGGCGAGCAGACGGGCGTCAAGATCGTCCCCGAGGATCCGGCTCAGCCGTTCCGCATTGTCGCCGGCGGCGTCACCAACGTCGCCGTGCTGTTCGACCCCGAGGTCCACCTGCACCACAACCGGGGCCAGGGCTGGATGATGAAGCCGGTGATCCCGGGGCGGGAGATCCCGCAGCCGCCGCGGATCGACCGGCACCCGACCCGGGTCGTGGTGGCCCTGGAGCCGGGCGCCACGCGGGACGACCTGGACGCGCTCAACGCCGACTTCTGCAACTCCACCGACCCGCCGGCGTGCGCCTCGGTGCAGCGCGAGAGCACCGCCCCGGGGGTCTTCGTCGCTGCGGCGCCCGACGGCCGCACCGCGCTCGAGCTCTTCGACTTCTACCGGGGGCGGAAGCCCCCGGTGCGCTTCGTGCTCCCCGAGTGGTTCCTTCACGCCCAGGGTCGGATGTGGGTGTTTCCCGCCTACGTGCCCAATGACTACCCGCCTACCGCCGGCGGCGTCCATCCGTGGTGGTGGCCTCTCGGCCAGGTTGGGGCGGACGAAGGGTGGGCCAACTGGGAGAACGACGACGAGACCCTCGACTCGCAGGTCGCCAGCATCTCACCGCCGGGACGAGGCGCGCTGGTCGCGGTGCTGGACACGGGGGTGGACCTCGAGCACACCGAGCTCTGGGACCACATCTGGATCAACCAGCGTGACTTCGGCGCCGCGGTCCAGGCGGTGGACCCTCGCTCGGGGGCGCGGATTTCGACCTCGACGGCGACGGCACGGTGACCTTTGGCGACCTCAACCCGCCGGGCGGGTGCCCGCTCTGTGAGCAGGTGGGGCTGCGCGACCTCGGCGAGGCGGGAGACGGACGTGGGCGCGCGGGCGTGATCGACGCCTATGACCTCATCGGCTGGTTCAAGGCGCTGTTCGAGGCCGGCCGCATCGGCCCGCCCGCGGACGGACTGCCCATGGGCATCGTCGGCGTGGACTACGTCGACGGCGGGCCGCCGGACTTCCTGGATCCGTTCGACGACGGCATGTTCATGGAGACCGGCCTCGACTCGCATGGCACCGCGGTCGCCGGCATCATCGCGGCGGCGGGCGACAACGGCTGGGGCCTCGCAGGCCTCGCCTGGGGAGCGCGCGTGATGCCGGTCAGGGTGCTGCGCCAGGACGGCGAGGGGGTGATGTCGGACTTCCTGGGCGCGGCGTACTTCGCCCGCACGCACGGGGCGCAGGTGCTCAACGCCAGCTTCGGGACCTACGAGGAGGAGATCCCGGCCGAGGCGGCCGAGGAGTGCAAGCGCTTCGCGGACGAGTTCCTCGCCGGCATGCTGATCACGATGCCCGCGGGCAACCAGGGCTACGTGCTCGACGGGAACGCCCGGGACTTCCTGATCTGCCCCCAGACGATCACGAGCGGGAACATCCTGGTCGCCGCGGCCACGACGCGGGACGGCACGCTGTCGGCCATGACCAACCGCATGCTGCCGGGCGGCTCCGACCGGCCGCCGCTGCGGAGCTACACCGTCCACCTGGCTGCGCCGGGCGACAATGTGCCGGTGCTGCAGGTGGAGGCGCCAGGCGCGCCGACCTCCGCGTTCTCCCCGGCCATCCGCTCGGGCACGTCGTTGTCCGCGGCCCACGTCGCGGGCGTCGGCGCGTTGCTCGCCGCGGCTGCGCCGGAGTTGTGGGCGGGGGGCGACGCCAGCGTGCCCGCGAGGTGGATTTCCCTCCTGGCCACGCCGCGCGACGCCTTGGGTGGCAAGGTCAAGTACGGGATCGTCCACGCCGGGCGGGTGCTGAGGCCGCCGGCCGGGAACTACGTGTACCGCCCGGCCACGCCGCTGTTCGACTCCAGCGACGAGGGGGACCAGGACCACGACGGTCTCAGCGACGAGGCCGAAAACGAGATCGCGCGCGCGTTCGCCCCGTACGTGGTGTTCGACGAGGAGGAGAGGTCGCGTCGCACTGACGTGTACAACGGCCAGGGCGAGTGGCTCGGCAGTGAGCCGATCACGCTGTTCCAGCTCGAGCGGAGGTGGTCACTGGCGGGCGCGCCGACCTGCCCGGAGGGGGACGAAGACCGCTGCTTCACGCTTGGCTACCTCATGCTCTACGCCGACCAGCGAGCGACGGTCAGCCACCACGGCGACAACGAGACGGTGTACCTGTGGCTCAAGCTCGGCGACGACGGCAGCCTCGGGGTCGAGCAGCTACGGTACGATGCGCATGGCCACCACCTGCTGCTCACGGGCGACCTCCTGGAGTACGGCACCTGCGAGGACGCGGAGATCGGGCAGAGTCGCTGCGAAGAGCTGCTGGCTCTCGTGGCAACGCTCCCCGGCCACTGGCACGGGGCGAACGCGGTGATGCGGGGTGACGCGAGCCGGCACCCGGTCGTCTACGCGGACCAGAACCAGCACGGCAGCCACCCCAGCATCGCGGAGTGCGAGCCGGGCTACGTCTACGTCCTCGACTGCGCGCTGGACTACGCGGACCGGCCCCCCTTGGTGCTGCCGCTGCCGCAGTTTGCTTTCATCCCCCGGTTCCGCGCGGGGAGCGACGCGGCCACGCTGGCGCGCAACCGCAACGTCGGGGAGTGGTGCCCGGACCCGGACCCCGCCCACGCCGGCCGCAGCATCACCCCGGCCGCGCACCTCATCGAGTCCCTCTACCTGCTCGGCTTCCCCGACGAGGTCGTGTGGTCGAGGGAGTGCGGTTCCGCGTGCGAGCCGCAGTTCTGTGGCGGGCTCGCGGGTCCGCGCGGCTGCGGCCAGTGTGGCTACGACTGCGCGCCGGACAACTGGAGCAAGCTCGTCCAGGACTACCCATGCCCGAGGTAGGCGGAGGCGCGGGCTTCGGGCGGGTGGGTCGACCCGTGCTCCTTCTGGCGGCGGCGCTCGCCACCGCGCCGGCTTGCTCGCGCTCGGCCTACTGCAAGACCGAGACCCGAGCGATGGTCATCTCCGCGGCCGAGGCCACGGCGAGCAGCGACGCGCCGTGGCACGGTATGCCCGGCCATTGCGTCAAGGCCGTCCAGGCCGATGCGGGCAACGTCGAGGTGGTGTGGTGTGACGTGGAGTGGCGCGTCTGGGACCTATTCGACTACCACCCGGAGCTGTCGGGTGGTTCGTGGCTGATCGCGGGCGGCTTCGGCCGGGTCGGCACCGACTGCGACATCATCCCGGGGGTCACGGATGAGTCCTGGGGCTGCTACGGCGTGGGCGTGTCGCTGGCCTTTCCCGGGTCGGATCGGGTGGTACCCGCGGAGGAGATGGCCGCGGACTGGGACGAGCACTCCAGCGGCGACGACTCCCCCCGGGAGGATCGGGTCCAGGAGAGCCGTGGGAGCGGCTGGGCCCACGACCACTACGACTGGCACTACGACGGCGTGGACCCCCACTACGACGGCCCGGACCCCGTCATGGAGTTTGACCTGACGTTCTACGACGCGGCCGGCAACTGGCGCCGGTTGCAGGGCACCGCGTTCAAACGCCACTACGAGGTGAAGGTGTTTTGCGACTGAACGGTCCGGGTGCGTCCAGGCCTGGGACCGTGCTCGGGGTGCGCTACGGGAGCGCAGAAGCTGGCACTTGACAGTCCGGCGCTCGGTGGCGATCATCCCCGAGCTTCGCCCAGGGTGGCGGACGAGGGGTGCCATGAACATCGATCGTTCCAGACTGGTGACCACGGTGTCCGACATCGTGCTGCGCGGCTACGGGGAGCGCTACGAGTCGACCAACGTCGAGGCGCAGATCGCCGACCTGTGGCCGCTGGGGCAGGCCTACGCCGGCACCATCCCGGGCTACGACGCGAAGTTCCTGGCCGAGCTGGGCTACGTCCGCGAGCTCATGCCCGTCGCGGCCGCCGAGCGGCGTACCCAGCGCAAGGCAGGCAAGGAGGCCGCGCGCATCGTGGAGCGCAAGACGGTGCGGCAGTACAAGTGGGTGCTGCGCGTGGTCGCCGCGGTGCTCGGCAACGCCATCGACACGCGGCCACCGGTCGGGCGCCAGAACGAGGAGGCCCGCGACAAGGACACGGCCGAGCTGCGCAAGGGCCTGGCCGGGCTGGGTGGCGCCATTCGCCACGACGCGGTGGGGCTACGCAACCGCCTCGAGGCGGCACAGGCGCTGTGCGAGGACCCGCGCCTCAAGACCCGCGTGCAGGAGCTGCAGGGCAGGGAGACCGACCTCCCGGCACAGATCAGGGCCGGGATCGCGGCGCTGCCCAAGGCGCGCGAGACCAAGAAGACCGAGCAGCAGAAGGCCCTGACCGACACCGCGGACCAGGACGTGCTGGACGGCATCGCCTACCTGAACCTGAAGGCCCTGTGCACGGCGGGCCGCGCGTTCTTCCAGGCGCGCGGCGACCTCACCCGGGCCGCCCTGTTCAACCTCGACCGCCTCAACGGCGGCCCGGCGCACGCGCCCGCCACCCCGACCCCCGCGCCCGGCAGTCCGACGCCCGCCCCCGCGCCTCACAGCCCCGCGTAGCCGAGCCCGACTGCCGCGCCGTCACGTTCGCGGCGTGCGCCGCGGCGCCCACGCAGCGCACCACCAGGTTTGACGTGCGCCACGCGGGGTCCCAGGCGTGCGCCGCGAGGTCGGAGCCGCGCGCGGCGAAGCTCCACCGTCGCACCACGGGGTGAAACCGGCCGCACGCACGATTCGACCCGCGCCAGCCGAGGTCCACCTGCCCCCACGCCAGGCCCACCTGCCCCCACGCCAGGCCCACCTCCCGCCACGCCAGGTCCGACTGCCCGCTCGCCAACTCCGACTGCCGAGACGGCAAGTTCCACCGCCGACACGCCGGCCCCGGCTGCCAATCTTCAGCCGTAGAACTTGACTCCCCCACCCGGTTTGATGGCAGACTGGACTCTTCCGGAGGTCGTGTGACATGGCCGATAGGGGCAGCCTGCTCGTCGGCAACGGTGTCGGCCTGACGCTCGGCGACGACGACCGCGTGATCGCGGACGGCGCGGTCCTCGTCGAGGGGAGCCGGGTGAAGGCGATCGGCCCGACCGCGGACCTGCGCGGCCAGGCACCGGGCGCCGACTTCATCGATGCGCGCGGCGGCGTCATCATGCCGGGCTTCGTCTGCGCCCACCACCACCTCTACAGCACCTTCGCCTGCGGCATCGCGTGCGAGCCGTCGGCGAGCTTCGTCGAGATCCTCGAGCACCTGTGGTGGAAGCTCGACCGCGCGCTGACCCTCGACGACGTCCGCCTGTCGGCGCTGATCCCCGTCGCACGTTGCATCAAGGCGGGCACCACCACCATCATCGACCATCACGCGAGCCCGGCGGCCATCCGCGGCAGCCTCGAGGTCATCGCGGACGTGGTGCTGCAGGCTGGCATCCGCGCCTCGCTGTGCTACGAGGTCACCGACCGCAACGGCGCCGAGGGCACCGACGCCGGGATCGACGAGAGCGCCGCCTTCTGCGAGCGGGCGAAGGCCGACCCGAGCGGCCGCCTTCACGCCCTGGTCGGGCTCCACGCGGCCATGACCATCAGCCCCGACACGCTCGACCGCTGCGTGGCCGTCGCCCGCCGCCACGGCACCGGCCTG
>JACRCY010000489.1 GCA_016218785.1 Deltaproteobacteria bacterium | reverse complement strand
GGGGCGCGCCGCTGGGTGGCGCGCTCGTCGACGTCTGGATCGAGCCCTGGGGAGCGCCACTCGAGGCGTTCACCGACGAGGCTGGTCGGTACGTCATCAAGGACGTGCCGGTGGCCTCGCCGCGCTACCTGCTCCTCGCCAGCCAGGCCGGCTACCGGACCTCGCCGGTCGGTGCGGTCGGCGTGGCTTCGTGCACGGCCACCAGCGTCGATTTCGAGCTGACTCCCGGCAGCGACCCCCTCGATGACCTCAGGGTCAAGTTCGGGTCCACGGCGCGGGTCATCGACCTCGCGCAGCCCGAGTTCCCGCCCGACGCGGTGATCCCGGCGGACCCCACCGGCTACCCCGACGCCGTCCGCCCCTTCCTCGCGCCCGACGAGTACGTCGAGTCCGAGCACCCTGCCGTGGCCGCCCTCGCGGCCGAGATCCTCGAGAGCGTCCTGCCCGAGGAGCGCTCCAGCAGCCGCGCCGTGGCCTGGGCGGTCTACTCCTGGGTCGCGCGCAACGTCGAGCACGACGGCGTGTACCAAGGCGCCGACGCGCCCGGACGCATCATCACGGTACTGGACGACTTCAAGGACGTCACCTCCGGGATCTGGCAGACCGTGACCGGCGAAGGCTGGTCCTGGGGGCGCAGCTTCTACGACTGGGGCTACCGCCCGTCGGAGACCTTGCGCGAGCGGGGCGTCATCTGCGCCGAGCACGCCTGGCTCGTGGCCGCGCTCCTCCGGCACCTGCGCGTCCCCGCGCGGGCGGCGGTCGGCTACAACCAGTTCTGGGTGCAGCGACCAGGCGGCGAGGGGTTCTGGGCGTACCTCAGCACCACCGCGGGCCGAGGCGCCTACCGCACGCACGGCGAACTGGGCCCCGGGTTCGGGTCGCGGAACTGGCCCCCCTTCTACTCGGTGCGCCCACGGCCCTTGCTCCACGAGGACTGGAACTTCGAGCAGCCCGGCATGTGGCGCGAGCTCCACCCGTTCGAGGAAGCGTACGACGACACGCCGGAGGGTCTGACCCGCGCGGTCGCCGACCTCGCGAGCTTCGCGGCCACGGGCGAAGCACCCCAGGGCACCCCGCCGGCCTCCCCGCCCCCCTCCCACATCATGATCCACCACGCCGACCTGACGTTGAGTCTGCTCAGCGTTGGCGAGCAGCGCGTGCTGGACGTGCGCTTCCCCCTGATCTCCGAATCACCCACCCACACGCTGCTGGGGCACGAGGCCTACTGGACCAACCACCCGGAGTGCGTGATCCGCACGTGGGTGGAGGAGATCGCGAACCCGCCGGTCGAGGGAGTCGAGCGCTGGTTCCACATCGAGTTCGACGTCACGAGCCTGGTCGACCGCTAGGGCACACGCGATGCCGTAGATCACGGTCGAGCGCACGGATAGTGGACAGCCGCGTTTCCTGCGCACGGGTAGGGTAGGCGAAGGCGCGCAAACGCTGACCCCGGCCCGCGGCCGAAGGCCCTGGCGTCCGCCCGGCTCGACCGGGTCGGGGCCGCCGCCGGGCTCGGGTCGAGGAGCGCCATGCCATCGTCGTCGAGGTAGTAGTCGCCGTCCTCATCCTCGACTGCGTATTCGAGCAGGGTGGCCTGGACGTCGTCATCGCGTCTTGAGGTCCTGCGCGATGCGGCGGACGTCCGCCTTGGTGAAGCTACCCGACCCGGTCGGGTCGAGGCCCCAGGTCCTCCAGTAGGGCTGGCGCCCGAAGTCCGTGGTCGCGACGTTCTGGATGGCACGGGCGAGCACGACCTCGAGCAGGCGGGTGTAGCGGGCGAGGGGCACGAAGTAGTCGCGGTCGTGGTACGTGACGAACACGACCTCCGAGCGCAAGGGAGCCTCCGGACCGACGGTGTCGTCCTGGCCGAGCGCGGGATCCGGCGCATACGTCTCGGCGACGGTGATGCGGCCGTCGGCCACCCGGAGGGGCAGCGCGTAGGTGCCCGGCACCCCCGTGAGGACGCCGACCGCCAGCACGCACGTGGCTGCGTAGCGCATGCCCACCCTCCGAAGGTCGTTGTTCCACGATACGCCGGGGCGGCGCCAGGTCGCAACCGCCGCTGGCCGCGAGCAGCGACTCCGCAGCGGGGGCAGGACGGTCAAGGCCGCCCCCACTCGACTTCTCGGATGCGAAGGGTACCGCTTTCGCGCGTGATGACGACGGCCACCGCTTCGCCCCACCAGGAGCCATCGATCGCGACGTAGGCCCATCCTACGTCGTCGGCTCGCTTCGCGGGCCATGCCTCCATCGTGTTCATCAGGTGGATGTCACCCAGTGGCTCGATCGGACGCACCGTTTCCTCGAACGCGTGCTGCATGGCCGGCAAGGTCGTCTGGGCGCGATAGGAGGATGAGGTCATCGCGTACGCACGCGAGAAGTCCCGCGCGACGAGCGCGGCGGCGAAGTCCGTCGCGAGCTTTCGGTAGTCCATCTGGTCTGTCCTCGCAGAGCGCGAACCACGGCACGAAGCGACCGACGTCCTCACCAGGAGTGCCGCGGGCCATGCCTCCCGCTTGCGGGACGCCCTCGCGGGATGGATGATTGCCCAGGCCAGTAGCCGTGGCAAACACGACCGTGGGGGAGGGAGCATATGCCGAATGGGAAGCCAGGCGACCATCCGCTCACAGACATGCTGGTGCACGGGATGCACCCGTTCCCGAGAGACATCGAGCGGATGCTGCGGCAGTTGCATCGGCTCGATCCCAAGC
>JACRCY010000480.1 GCA_016218785.1 Deltaproteobacteria bacterium | reverse complement strand
TGAGGCGCGACATGTCCCTCCCGGGGCGGGCTCACTCGACGTGGTCGGCACCACCAGCACCGAGCACGAGGCGTCGAAGGCGATGGTCTCCGCCTCTCGATCACGCGGGGGCCTGGAGAATCGGCGGCTGAGCTCTGCCCCGACGACGACGATCTCCGCCTGGAGCACCTCCGCCTCGCCGAGGATGGGGCGGTCCGGGGCGCTGGCGACGACGGCCAGATCGCCCCGCAGGCCCGCCGCGCCCAGCAGCCGGGCGAGCCGCGCGTCGTTGAGATGGCTGATCTCCAGCGGATCCCGACTCGGTCGGGTACGGGCCGCCGAAGGCTGCTCGCGTGGGTCAGGGAGGTCGAACAGGGAAGGCGCGCGACCGAGGCGCGGCCGGTGTCGCGGAGTCGCTCCAGGGAACAGCAGGGCCGGCAGGATCGCCTGGGCGAGATCCGTGGCCAGGAGCACTCGAGCCGTCCGGGGGCTCCGTCGCGCCACCAGGATCGGACAGCTCGCCTCGCGCAGCAGCTCGATGATGGCCCAGGCGGCGACGGTGTTTCGCAGTGGCCCGGCAGCCGGCACCACGACGAGGTCCGACCGCGGCCAGCGCAGGTGCTCGGCAAGCCAGGCGGGCGACATCTGCCACGAGTTGGTGCCCAGCCGGCAGACCTCGAGCTGCGCCACGGTCGACGCGCCCCAGGAGAGGCCCTCGGCCAGAGGAGTGTCGTCCGTCCACTCCTCGTCGGTCGCCACGACAACGCGGCTGCAAGGGCACATCGGTCGGTCCTGCCGGCTGGCCTGTGGCACACCAGACGACGACGCGCCTGACGATGCAGGAAGGATGCCGCGGGGTCGTGCTCGACGCGGCCCCGGGCGCCGGTGCGGCACCGGGGCAGGGGCCGGCCAGATCGCGGCGGGACCGTCCGGGCGGGCAGGACGCGGCCCGTCAGCCGGCGCTCCGGGCGTTGCAGAATGCGACACGTCGCAAAAAGCCACGCCACACGGACGCTACTCGCCAGGCTTCCGGCCCCCATCGCCCACGATGCCGTATCGCTCGAGCTTGCGGTAGAGCGTTGATCGATCAAACCCCAGGATCTGCGCGGCGAGCTTCTTGTTGTCGCCCACCGCCTCGAGGACCCGCTGGACGTAGCGGCGCTCGACCTCCTCCATCGTCACCAGCTCCGCCGGCTCGCCGGCCTCGACCACGACGCGCGCACGCTGGTGGTCGCGGATGCGCGAGGGCAGGTCGTCGACGGTGATCTCCTCGAAGCGGGTGAGCGCCACGGCCCGCTCCACGCAGTTCTGCAGCTCGCGCACGTTGCCCGGCCACGGGTACGCGAGGAGCTTCGCGGCGGCCGCCGGAGACAGGCCGGTCACGGCCTTGTTCGCGCTCCGGGCGAAGCCCGCGAGGAAGTGCTGCGCCAGGAGCAGGATGTCGTTGCCACGCGCCCCGAGCGTCGGCATGGCGACGTGGATGACGTTGATCCGGTAGTACAGATCCTGCCGGAAGCGCCCTTCCTCCACGGCGGTCTCGAGGTCGCGGTTGGTCGACGCGATCACGCGCGCCTCGAAGGGCACCTCGACGTCCTTCCCGACGGGGCGCACCTTACGCTCCTGCAGCGCGCGCAGCAGCTTGGGCTGCAGCCCCATCGGCAGCTCGCCGATCTCGTCGAGCAGGAGGGTCCCGGGGCCGGCCTCCAGGAACAACCCCGTGCGGTTCGCGCGCGCGTCGGTGAACGCGCCGCGCACGTGGCCGAACAGCTCGCTCTCCAGCAGCGCCTCCGGGACCGCCGCGCAGTTGACCGCCACGAAGGGTCCGTCGCGGCGCGGGCTGCGCAGGTGGATGGCGCGGGCCGCCAGCTCCTTGCCCGTGCCGCTCGGGCCGGTGATGAGCACCGCGGCGTCGGCGTCGGCGACGCGGTCGAGCAGATCGTAGAGCGCGCGCATGGCCGGGCTCCGGCCGATGAGGTCGCCGAAGCCGCGGCTCTCGTCGGCCTCGCGGCGGAGTCGCTTCACCTCCGCGCGCAGGGCCCGGTGCTGCATCGCCCGGTCGACCGCGATCTTGAGCAGCTCGGTGCGGAACGGCTTGGGGATGAAGTCGTAGGCGCCGACGCGGATGGCGGCGATGGCCGTGTCGAGGCTGCCGAAGGCGGTGATGACGACGACCGGGATGTCGGGCCGGCCGGCCGCGATGCGCTCGCACAGCTCGAGGCCGTTCATGCCCTGCATCTGCAGGTCGGTGACCACCGCGTCGAAGTCCTCGGCCGCCAGCAGCTCCAGCGCCGCCGCGGCCGTGCCGCAGGTGGCCACGGTGAGCCCGTGCTTGACCAGGCCGGCCTCGAGCATGGCGCACATGGCCGGGTCGTCGTCCACGACCAGCAACCTGCCGCTCATGCACCCTCCTGCGGGAGGTAGACGGTGAAGCAGCTCCCCTTGCCGGCCTCGCTCTCGACGGCGATCCAGCCGCCGTGCTCCTGCGCGATGCCGGAGGCGAGCTTGCCGACGGTCATCAGGCGGTCGGCGTGCCGGAGCTGCTCGATGGTGGCCAGCCGCGCGGCGGTCTCGGAAGCGATCTGGTCGTTGGCGGCGGCGAGCTGGTCGCACATCGCGTTCATCTCGCGCGACAGCTCGCCCAGCTCGTCCCCCGGCCGCAGCGCGGTCCGGCTGGCGAGATCGCCGCGGCCCACGCGCCGGGCCTGCTCGACCAGGGCCCGCACGGGCCGCCCCACGAAGAAGACGCCCAGGCCCATGGCGATGGCCCCACACACGACGACGATCAGGAACGTCGTCACCGCGACGTTCCCGATCATGCCCCGCACGAAGGCGCGCTCCTTTGCGAGGGACTCGCCCAGCTCGATGGCGGCCCGACGGTCGCCCGGGATGCGGACGGGCACGTAGGTGTACAGCACGTCCTGCCTCTTGGCGGGATCGGCGAGCCGCAGCACCGCGATCTCGCCGCGCTCGACCGAGGTGAGCCGGTGCCTCCCGGCCAGAGGGTGATACTGGTCGCCCGGCGCGGCGTCCAGCCACACCCAGCGGATCTCAACCTGCGTCTCGCGCTCGTTGGCCTCCTTCACCAGCGCGAGGGCAGGCGCCGCGCCGGCGGTCTCCCACATGCGGCGCGCGGCGGCGGCGACGGCGCGTCCCAGGAGGTCGTTGTTCCGGCGAATGTCGGCCTCGAAGCTCCCCGCCTCCCGGCGGATGCGGTACGCAGCGTGCGCGGCGGTCGCGACCAGCGTCCCGAGCACGAGAAAGACGGTGAGCTTCCAGGTCAGCTTCATCGGGCGGCTTCCGGCGGTGAGGACCGCTGGCAGGGTAGCACGGGCCGGACAGGCCAGCGTGCCGAGCGCCAGGCTGGTGAGGGCGCCGCCCCGCCTCCATCAGGGTCGCGTGCAAGGGTGCGTCGCCGGCCGAGCCCGAACGGCGCTCTGGTCGCTTGGCGGAGAGATGGCTCGTCCTTACTCTCGGCCCGACCGGCGGCGCGGGCACCGAACTTGCACGAAGCGTGCCGCGCGTGGCCGGTTGCCTTCTCCGCCGTGGTCATCATGGTCATCGTGACGACCATGGTGACGCCGCCGACCCTCAAGTGGAGCCTCAAGCGCGGGGCGCGCGCGACGGGCTCAGGCGGCGGAGACCCGGGCGACGAGGTGGGCGCCAGCCCACATGGCCACGCTGAGGAGTAGAAGGAGCACCGCGTACCGGCGCCAGTGAGACATGGTGGCCGGCCCGCCGGACGCGGTGGTTCCGCGGCAGCGGCTGATGTCGAGGAACCGGGCCCCGAGCAGCGTGACGACGGCAGCCCAGTAGACGAGGTCGGCAAGGGAGAGGCGCCACCCCCCGGCCATGACGACGTACACGGCCGCGAAGAGGAGCACCGCGTTGCCCGCCATCATCCACCACAGACGGAGCAACGCGTTCCCGCCACGCGCCTCCGCCTGTCGCTGAAAGCCCCCGGTCGCGCCAGCCCCCGGCTCCTGCGTCGTCACGGCGCTCGCGGGCTCGTCGGCCGGTGCCGGGCCCATGCCCCCTGGCCGCTGCTCGAAGGGTCGACCGCGTTTCCGTCCTTCGCCCATGTCAGGCTCCTGGTTCCTTGCAGTCTTGTTGCGGCGCGCGCCTGGCACCGGGCGGGAGGTTCTGGCCGGCTGTCGCTGCCTGCCCGCGCCGGGGCCGTGCTCGATGCCATGCAGAACCGATGCCAACCACGCCCCGGCCGTGCTCGCCAGCGGCCCCGTCCCAGGATCCCGAGACGCACAGGATCCCGAGACGCACCGCGTCGGCGCGGCCGGGCTGGCGCGCGTGCTCCCGCCGGCCGGGCCGGGGTCGACTCGACTACTTCCACAGGAACGGCAGGAACGCGACGCACAGCAGCACCACCGTCATGATGGTGCAGTTGAGGAGGACGCCCTCGTGCCGCGCGAGCCACGACTTGCCCGGCTGGGGGAGGAGCAGCTCCGGCTCCGTCATCTCGACGATGCGGCGCGACAGGAGCGTGTTGAGGCCGATGGGCGGGGTGAGGTAGCCGAGCTCGAAGGAGACGAGCACCATCGCCCAGAAGTGCACCGGGTCGATGCCGCTGCGGTAGGCGACGGGCGCCAGGGTCACCGAGACCAGGATGACCGCGCCGTAGGGGTCCATCAACATGCCGATGATGACCTTCAGGACGACGCAGATGGCCATGGCCACGATGGGGCTGCCGAGGTCGTTGCCCACCAGGGACATGACCTCGCTGCGCTCGATGATCCCGCCGAAGCACATGGAGCAGCCCATCAGCATGAGCAGGGCGCCGATGTGGCCCGAGGTCTCGGCGGTGGCCTCCACCAGCAGGCGGCCCGTGCGCGGCCGCGGGACGTCGGCGGGTGCGTCCTCGGGCAGGGTGCGCCGCTGCGAGCGCGTGTCCCACCAGAGGAAGAGGATCAGGAGCACGGGCAGGACCGTGGGCGCGGTGTGCTCGTTGACCTTCGTGCCGAGGCCGAAGGTGTAGAAGCAGACGACGAGCGCGCCGATGATCACGAAGGGCAGCAGGGCGGCGAGGTTGCGGCCCGACACCGGCGCCGCCTCCTTGGGCGGCGCGATGTCCTTGAGCTGCCGGAAGCGCACGATCAGCGCCGCGAGCAGGATCCCCGCCGCCGCCAGCGCGTAGACCCTCCAGCCCCAGCCGTAGAGCTGGTCCGTCGTCAGCTCCTTGTTCATGGCGGCGATGATGACCACCAGCAGGCACGGCGAGATGCTGACTCCGAGCGAGCCGGACATGGCGGTGGTGGCGATGGCGAGCTGGGGCCTGGCGCCGGCCCTGCGCATCTCCATGAAGAGCAGGGGACCGGCGGCCATGACGAAGATCCCCGAGGCGCCGCTGTACGCCGTCGGGAACGCCGCGAAGGCGACCACGAGCGCGGCGAGCACCTCCGGGGGCAGACGCCACGGCCGGAGGACGTCGAACGCCATGGCGGCGAGCCGGGTGCGCGCGAGGATCATCCCGACCCAGACGTAGAGGCCCACCTGGAGGTAGAGGAGGGCGTGCTCGGCGAGCTTCTGCATGTAGATGGCCAGGCCCGACGGGTGACCCTCCTTGAGGAGGAAGTAGATGCCCGTGGCGATGGCCATGCCCGCGAAGGGCGGAGCGCAGAGCGACGCGTGCAGCAGGGTGCCGCCCGGCTTCGCCGTCGGCGGGCGCCGGAGGAGGTTGCGCAGGCTGAGCAGGGTCAGCAGTGCGAAGCCCGCGGTCCAGATGACCGGCAGCTCCACGTGCTGGATCGTGATCCCGGAGCGACGGTCGACGAGCACCTGGGCGATCGACGAGGCCGTGAGGAAGGCATTGCCGAGGACCATCGAGCCGTCCGCGAAGAGGTAGTCGAGGCGGCTCTGCGGGTTGCGCAGGCAGATGTGATTCCGGACGAAGGTGGTCGTGGCCGCGGCGATGAGGAG
>JACRCY010000482.1 GCA_016218785.1 Deltaproteobacteria bacterium | reverse complement strand
GGCGCGGCCTGCGACGCGGCCACCGGCGCGGCCTGCGACGCGGCCACCGGCGCCGCGACCGCCGACCGGACCGTGAGCGCCGGCTCGGTGCGCCGCAGGACGCGCCAGCCGCCGAGCACCAGCGCGACCGCCAGCAGGCACCCCGCGCCGACCGCTCCGATCACCCGCGCCGGTCCGCGGCGGGGCGTCCCGGCCACCGCGGCCGGGGGCTTCCGGGGCGGCCCGAGCGGCACCGTCTCGCGGAAATCGATCGGGTCAACCGTCGGGTCGGTGGTCGCCTCCGGCCGCGGCCGCGGCGCGGAGACCTCCGCGAGCTCGTCGACCGGCGGCACCTCGTCGGCCTCGCGCGCCTGGCGCTCCTTCATCACCGTGCCGACCCACTCGGCGAGCGTGAGGTCGTCGCCCCGCACCGCGTGCCAGGCCTCGATCCGCTCGCTGAAGAGCTCGTGCATGAGCCTCCCGAGGAGGATCGGGGAGACGGACAGCTTGTTCTCCCGCGCGAACTCCTCCAGGTCGAGCTGCATGTCCTGCGCGGTCTGGTAGCGCTCCGCGCGGTGGCGCCGCAGCGCGCGCATGACGACGCGCTCGAGCTCCAGCGGGTAGTCGGGGCGAACGCTCGAAGGCGCCGGCGCGTCGGTCTCCACGATGGCCTTCAGCGTCTCGAACTCGCTCGACCGCGCGAAGAGCCGGCGTCCGGTCGTGAGCTCCCACAGCAGGATGCCGAGCGAGAAGACGTCGCTGCGCCGGTCCATCGCGGCGCCCTGGCACTGCTCGGGCGACATGTAGCGGACCTTGCCCTTGAGCGTGCCGCAGCGGGTCGCCGCCAGCCGGCGCGCCGCCTTGGCGATGCCGAAGTCGAGCAGCTTCACCCCGCCGTCGAAGGTGACGATCACGTTCTGCGGCGAGACGTCGCGGTGGACGATCTCGAGCGGCTGGCCGTCGAGCCCGATCCTCTCGTGCGCGTAGTGGAGCCCCGCGCACACGCCGGACGCGATGCCCAGGGCCGCCTCGACCGGCAGCGGGCGCCCCGCGGCGGCCAGCGCCCGCGAGATGCCGCTCAGGTCCTCGCCGTGGAGGAACTCCATCGAGAAGAAGTACTGCCCGCCGACGGTGCCGACGTCGTAGACCTGCACGATGTTGGAGTGGTGCAGGGTCGCGGCGATGCGCGCCTCGTCGAGGAACATCTGGACGAACTCGGGGCTCGTCGCCAGCTGCGGCAGGATGCGCTTGACCACCACGAGCTTCTCGAACCCGGAGATGCCGCTGACCCGGGCGAGGTAGATCTCGGCCATGCCGCCGACCGCGATGCGCTGGAGGATCTCGTAGCTGCCGAGCCGCTCCGGCATCGCCGCCGCTGCGGATGCGGTCATCGCCGGCGGACGGATCGGGGAGGTCACGCGCTCACCGCGGCGCCTCGGGCGCCCTGACGATCGAGGATACGGCGCCCGCCCCCGACGGATCAAGCGCGGCGACGCCCGCTTGCCTCGGCCGGCCGGCTCCGCCTATGCTCGACCTGGTCCCGGTCCCGGACCGGTGGGGACGCGCATGGCGACGCAGGAGCCCGGGCTGCAGGCCGACACCATCGTCGGCGGTGACTTCCGCGTGGTGCGGTCGCTGGGCTCCGGCGGCATGGGCGCGGTCTACGTCGCCGAGCAGCTCTCGACGGGCAGCCTGCGGGCGCTCAAGATCCTGCACCGCGACCTGGCCGCCGACGACGCCGAGCTGCAGCGGTTCCTGGGCGAGGCGCGGCTGGCGTCGCGCATCCCGAGCGACCACGTGGTGCAGGTGGTCGGGGCGGGGCGCGACGCGGACGGCGCGCCCTGGCTGGCGATGGAGCTGCTGGAGGGGGAGAGCCTGGCGGCGCGCATGCGGCGTGACGGCCGGCTGGCGCCGGGCGCGGTGCAGGAGGTGTTCGCGCAGCTGTGCCACGCGCTGGGGGCGGCGCACGCCGCCGGCATCGTGCACCGCGACATCAAGCCGGAGAACGTGTTCCTGGCCGTGCCGCGGCGCGAGGGGCCGCGCTTCACGCTCAAGGTGCTGGACTTCGGCATCGCCAAGCTGGTGGCGCAGGTGCGGCGGACGGCGACGGTGCCGGTGGGCACGCCGCTGTGGATGGCGCCGGAGCAGTCGGAGGTGAGCCCCGCGATCGGGCCGCCCACCGACGTGTGGGCGCTCGGGCTGCTGGCGTTCCTCCTGCTCACGGGCAAGTCCTACTGGCTGAGCGGGCACTCGGCGCAGGCGGGCGTGTCGGCGTTCCTGCGCGAGCTGCTGTACGAGCCGCTGCCGGCCGCGTCGGCGCGCGCCGCCGCGCTCCACTGCGCCGACGCCCTGCCGGCCGGCTTCGACTCCTGGTTCGAGCGGTGCGTGTGCCGCGAGGTGGCGGGGCGCTTCGCCGACGCCACCGCGGCGCGGGCGGCGCGGCGGCCGGGGCCAAGGCGCGCGACGCCCTGGCCCCCGAGGTGACTGCCGACCTCGACGAGGCCGATCGCCTCGTGCGCGCCGGCGACCATGGCCGGGCCTCCTTCCTGGCACGCCGGGCGCTCCGCCGGGGCGGCGGCGGCCGCGCCTATGCCGTCATGGTGATCGCGGCCTGCGGCGAGAAGGATCTGGGCTCGGCCAAGGCCTTCCTCGCCCAGGTGCCCCGGGGCCAGCTGGCACGCGTCAAGCGCGAGTGCCAGCGCCTCGGCCTGGACCTCGACCCGGGCCGCCCGCGCGCGGCGCGCCCCCAGGGCCCCGCCTGCCCCCCGGGCCAGGTCGCCTGGGAAGACGGCCGCTGCTACCAGTCGTGCGTCTCCAACCGCGACTGCGGAGGCCGCACCTGTACGCCTTTCGGCGGCGGCCGCTCCGGCTGCCTCTGACCCAGTGCCCGAGGCGCGCCGCGGCGATCAAGGTGGTCAGCCGGATGGTGGGCATGGGTGGCCCGATTATAGGGGAGCCTACCCGCACGCCCGCAAGTTGGTACAATGGGAGCAGTCGCCGATGACCCGAGGATCATCCGGGATCGCACTCCGCGTGGCGGGGGCACTGGTAGTCGCGCTGGCCCTGCCGGCGCCGGCGGGTGCGCTCATCGTCAAGGGGCCGCATCTCCAGGACGTGCGGCCCGACCGCGTGACCGTGCTGTGGGAGCAGCAGACCGCGGGGCCCGGCCAGGTGACGGTCGGGGCCGCGGTCTTCTCGTCGCCGGGCGCGACGCTGATCCACGAGGTCAAGGTGACCGGCCTCGCGCCGCACACCGACTACACCTACACGGTGCAGGCGGACGGCAGCAGCGAAGGGGGCGGGTTCACGACCGCGCCCCTCGACCCCTCCGCCCCGTTCGTCTTCGTCGCCGTCGGGGACAACCGCTCGATCCACTCGGACCACCAGCTGGTGGTCAACGCGATCATCGCCGAGGGCCCGCTGGCCTTCCTCGTCAACACCGGCGACATGGTCTCGACTGGCTCCGCGGCGGCCGACTGGCAGACCTTCTTCGACGTCGAGGTGCCGCTCATCCGCAACACCCCCTGGTACCCCACGATCGGCAACCACGAGGAGGACAGCGGGCTGCCGCACTTCTACACCGACCTCCTGGCGCCGCCCCCGAGCGGGCCGGGCCAGGAGGCCTACTACTCGGTCCGCTACGGCAACACCGCCTTCCTGGTGCTGGACGGGCACGTGAACGTCGTGAGCCGCGCGTTCGGCTTGTGGACCGACTTCGACGACGCCCAGCGGGCCTGGGTCGCGGCGACGCTGCCGACCTTCTCGGCCGACCCGTCCATCCGGCACATCTTCGTCTTCACCCACGAGCCGCCCTACTCGTCCAAGGATGGCCGGACCGGCAGCCACGCCCTCAGGCTGTTCCTCGACCTGTTCGCGCAGCACCGCGTGGACGCGGTCATCACCGGACACGATCACTACCTCGAGCGCGGCGAGTCGCCCCAGGGCACCCGCTACTTCATCATGGGCGGTGGCGGCGCGCCGCTGTACGCGAACTCGTCGGAGGGGAACCTCGGCGCGAAGGCGGCCGCGGCCCTGCCGTGGCTCGACGACGCGCACACGGTCCACTTCGCACGCATGGCCAACGGCTACCTCCGCCTCGCCATCACCAACGGCCAGGTGGACGCGACCATCAAGGACTCGTCCGGAGACGTCCTCGACTCGATCTCGTGGAACACCGGCGACTGGGTGCCACAGCAGGACGGCGGCGCGGGCGACGCCTCGCCGGCGGACGCCACGGCTCCCGATGGCACCGCTCCGGTCGCGGACGGCGCGCCGGCGGCGGACGGCGGGCGGGACGGCGTGCCCGGCGGCGCCGATGGCGGCGGCCAGCACGACGGCGGCACGGCGACGCCGCCGGCGTCGGGATGCGGGTGCCGGGCCGCGCCCGCCGGTGCCCCGCCGCTCGCGCTGGCAATCGTGCTCGCCCTCGTGGCGGTCCGGCGCGGACGGCGCGGCGCATAGGCAACGCAGCCGCGTTTCCGCCGGCGAGACCGCCGCTGCCGCTGCTGAGCCCAAGCGCCACAGTTGGGAGAAGGCCCGGACCCGCCCGTGGGGGAATTCGCGCCCGGACCCGGGGAGTTGCTCGACAAGTTGTGCGCTGCTG
>JACRCY010000491.1 GCA_016218785.1 Deltaproteobacteria bacterium | reverse complement strand
GGCGCCACAACCTCTTGCAATCGACGTTCACCGTCTACCTGCCCCGCGCGGAGGCGACCGCCGCGCGCGGGCGGTAGCCGGCGTCGCCGGCCACACCGTCGGCGCCCCCACGGCACCCCCCAGTTGCCCGCGGCGACGAGCAGGCACGGCACCTCCTCGCGCCGACGGCTCATGGGGCGTCCTCGCTGGGATGAAGGATAGCACCTCGCTGGCCGGCCACGGCGCAGCCGGCGCAGGGCGCCACGTGGCGGGGGGCGGTGAAATGTGGTTCAATCCTCCGAGGCGCTCGAAGAGGCCATCGTCACTCGGAAGCGATCCTGATCGGGGGGGCGTCCGCGAGGAGCGAGTCATGACCACGTCTGCACCACCCACGGAGAAGCCGGGGCCCTACAACCCCAAGCGCAGCGTCAAGAACTACCTGATCGACTCGCGGCTCCAACTGAAGTACGCCGGCCTCCTCGTCCTCGTCACCGCGCTCATCAGCGCGGCGCTCTTCGCGTTCCTGTGGAAGACCAGTCGCAACGTGGTCAAGGAGAGCCAGACGGCGCTGGCGCAGAGTCGCAACGCGGCCGAGCAGAACAAGCGGGCGCTCGACGAGGCCCTGAAGGTCTCCGACCTGAAGCGGAAGTGGTACGTCAACAACCCGCGCTTCATGAACAACCCCAAGCTCCTGGAGCTCGTGACCGAGCCGTCGCGCGAGACCGATCAGCAGATCAAGACCCAGCTGGCGGCGGTCGCGAAGCAACAGGATGCGCTCGCGCCGCAGCACGCGGCGGTGGTGCGGCAGCAGGGAGCGATGCGGTGGAGCATCATCGGCGCGCTGCTCGTCCTCGTCGTCGCGATCGGCCTCCTCGGCATCTACGTCACGCACAAGGTGGCGGGGCCGATCCACAAGATGAAGGGGCTCCTCAAGCAGGTGGGCGATGGGAAGCTCGTGTTCGAGGCGCACCTCCGCAAGGGCGACGAGCTGCAGGACTTCTTCGAGGCGTTCTCGTCGATGGCCGACAGCCTGCGGACGCGGCAGGAGCAGGCGGTCACGGGGCTGGAGCGGGCGATCGAGGCGGCGCGCGCGGGTGGGGCGAGCAGCGAGTCGCTCGCGCAGCTCACCACCGTGCGCGACGAGATGAAGCGCGCGCTCGCGGCGTGACCCGCCCGGCGCCGCGCCGCCCCCGGGATCGCGAGCCCGGGAGGTGTTACAATCCCCGGGACAGCCTCACGACTCCCCGTCCCGCCGGGCCCCGGACCACATGGCACGTGAACGCGGCATCGAGGTCAAGGTCGGCATCATGGTGGTCGCAGCGCTCGCGCTGCTGGCCGGCTTCGTCGTGGTCTTGGGGAACGTCTCGTTCGCCAAGGGGTACCGCTTCTTCGTCGACTTCAACTTCTCGGGCAACATCCAGAACGGGGCCCCGGTAAAGATCTCGGGCATCAAGGTCGGCAAGGTCGAGGAGGTGATGTTCCTCGGCGGCAAGATCGACCCACAGACGAAGCGCCGCGTCCAGGTCCGCCTCAAGGTGTGGGTCGAGGCCCGGGTGCGGGAGGCCATCCGCCAGGACGCCGACTTCTTCGTCAACACCCAGGGGGTCCTCGGCGAGCAGTACCTCGAGATCGTCCCGGGCAGCTTCGACCAGCTCCCCCTGGCCGAGAACGCCATCGTCAAGGGGACCGACCCGCCCCGCACCGACCTGATCGTGGCGCGCCTCTACGAGTTCCTCGACCAGATCACGAAGCTGCTCCACGACGACAAGGACCTGATCATCGACTTCCTCAAGGGCGGCACCAACGTGGTGCGGACCGTGGACAAGCTGCTCCAGGACAACCGCACCCAGATCGCGAACCTCCTCGCCGACCTCGACAAGTTCACGGTCGAGACCACCGCCCTCATCAAGAACGTGCGGCAGGGCCTGGGGCGCCCCGAGGAGGTGCAGAAGTTCGTGACCAACCTGCGCCAGATCTCGACGGTGGTGGCCCGCGACGTCGAGGAGCTCGTGGTCAGGGCCAAGAAGGCGCTCGACGGCGTGAACTCCGCCGCTTCACTGGTGCAGGGCGAGGACAAGAAGAAGATCATCCGGGCCATCGACGAGCTGACCACGCTCTCGGTCAAGGCCGGCAGGATCGCGACCGACGCGCAGGCGATGGTGGCCGACATCCGCGCCGGGAAGGGCGCGGCCGGCGCCTTCCTCAAGGACGAGCAGCTGTACGAGGACATCAAGGAGATGGTGCGCGACCTCAAGCGCAACCCCTGGAAGTTCTTCTGGAAGGAAGCGCGCTAGGGCCATGGGCGCGGCCGCTGCAGCCGACGAAGGGCGGCTGGCCCGTCGGGTGGGTGCCGGCATCCTGGTCTTCGCCCTGGCCGCCGCGGTGCTCACCATGCTCCTCTCGGGCGTCACGCTCGCCCCGGGGTTCATCCTGCACGTCGACTTCGAGCGCATCGCCAACCTCAAGCCGGGCGCCAAGGTGATGATGTGCGGCCGCCAGGTGGGCGAGATCGTGGCCGTGCGGCTCGCACCGAAGGGGACCTTCCTCCAGAAGAAGCGGCAGGCGGCCGACGAGCCCGAGGAGGCGCGGCTGACGCTCGACCTGTGGCTGCGGTGGCGCTACCAGAGGTACATCCACCGCAACTCCGAGTTCTTCGTGAACTCGGCGGGGCTCCTCGGTGACCAGTACCTCGAGGTCGGCGCGCCGCGCGGCGAGCCCGGCCCGACGGTGAAGTGGGGCGAGCACATCCGCGGCATCGACCCGCCGCGCCTCGACCGGCTGCTGCAGAAGACCTACGGCAGCCTGCAGGTGGTCACGACGGTGATCCGCGAGCTCAAGCCCTTCACCGCGGAGATCACGGCCGCGGTCCAGCACCTGACGGAGATCCAGCGCGAGGCGGGCATCGACGGAGCCCGGCTCGACGAGACCCGGGCGCGCATCGAGGCGACCATCAACGAGGGGCAGGCGGCCTGGGCCGCCCTCCAGCAGGGGACGCACCGGGGCGCCGACCTGAGGGCGCTCCAGGAGGAGCTCGGCCGGCTCGGTGACCGTCTGGGCGACGACCTGCGGCTCCTCGGCCGCAAGCTCGACCTCCTCATGGCGCGCCTCGAGGGGGCGAAGGACATCTGGTCCCCGGAGCGCCGCGCGCGCATCACGCGCGCCTTCGCGACCCTGCGCCGCGTCGTGGACCTGGCCGAGAAGATCGCCCGCGACGGCCGCGCCATCGTCGCCATGGTCGAGCGGGGCGAGGGGAACGTCGGCGCCTTCAGCCAGGACCAGGAGCTGTGGGACGACTTCCACTACGTCCACAAGGTGCTGAAGGACCGCCCCTGGTCGCTGATCGTGAAGCCGCGGAGGCCGGTGCGCGAGTAGCGCGGCGGGGGGGTGGCGAGGCGAGCGGTGGTCTAGTCCAGGACCAGGACCACCGCGCCCTCCTGCACCGGCTCCCCTTCCTTCACCTTGATGGTGGTGACCGTGCCGGAGGCGGGGGCCTCGAGGGGCATCTCCATCTTCATCGACTCGAGGATGAGGACGATGTCCCCCTCGGCGACCTGCTGGCCGGGGGTTACCTCGATCTTCCACACCGTGCCGGTGATGTGCGCGCAGATGTCAGTGGCCATGCCGACCTCCGGGAGAGGAGTCTTCGTCGGGTGGTGAGCGCTGCCGAGGCTAGGTCGCGGGGGGCTCCAGCGCGCCGATGCGGACCGGCAGGGTGCTGAACTTGAGGGAGATCGACAGGCCGTCGACGAACATCGCCTTGCCGTTCGCCCCGAGCTTCTGGGTGCAGTTCTTGCCCGTGCCGTCCCAGTTGTTGCGGACCTCGGTGCCGTCCCCGTCGACGCAGAGCGTGACCCGGTCGAAGCCGTCGTCCGGGTCGTCGTCGATGAAGCACTCGTAGCCGTCGCCGTCCACGTCGATGTCCGGGATGAGGCAGCCGTCGGGCGGGCACAGCGGGTGGCAGTGGATCTGCTTGAGGCCGAGGAGGTTGGCCTTGGCGAGGAACGCGACGAAGACCACGTCGAGGAGCGAGTCCTCGGGGGTCAGGTTGATGTCGGAGACGTCGAGGCCCTTGATGTTGGCGAGGTCCTTGGCGCCGAGCACGCCGCCGAGGACGGTGTCGGTCAGGCTGACGCCGCCGCGGCCGTCGACGCTGATCTGGCCGTCGATGAGGGCGGCCGTGATGCGGAAGTCGAGGTTCATGTCTTCGGTCAACGGGATGTTGAGCGCGAAGACCGAGGGCCCGGCCAGCAGCCGACCGTTCTGGATGACGCCGTTGACGAAGGAGATCCGCGGGGTCAAGCCGTCGGTGCCGACCGACAGCGGGTCGATGGCGACCGCGTCCAGGGTGTCGCCGTGCGCGGTGATGTACGCGTCGGTGCAGGCGGCCGGGTTGGAGGTGCCGACCAGCTTCGGGTCACAGTAGGGGTTGCAGCCGTCGTCGGCGAAGCCGTTGCAGTCGTTGTCGAGGCCGTCGCCGCAGACCTCCTTGGCGCCGGGCTTCGAGTACCAGCCGATCGGCTTGGCCCCGGCATCGGGGACGATCTCGATGACCGGCGTGGCCCGGTCGTCGCAGTCGCCTTGGGCGACCGTGACGCCGTCGCCGTCGGCGTCGTCGGTGTCGTCGGGGACCGTGAGGCACCCGCCGTCGTTCAGGCGGCTCGGCGCGTTGCAGCCGGCGTCCGGGATCTGCTCGAGCGGAACCTGGGTCTCGTCGGCGAGGCCGTTGCAGTTGTCGTCGACCTTGTTGGCGGCGACCTCGGGGGCGCCGGGCTTGATGGACTTGGCGAGCGGGTCGCCGGCGCGGTCGTTGCAGTCCCCCTCCGCGTCGCCGTACGGGTCGGCCGGGTTGCCGGCGCGCACGCCGTCCTCGTCGGCGTCCTGCGGGTACTTCCCCATGTACACGGCGAAGTGCACGCACAGGTCGCCGCCCAGGAAGCTCGCCGCGTCGGGCTCGAGGTCGAAGAACTCGAACGGCACGATGATCTCGCCCTTCTTGAGCGAGTCCTTGATCGGGTTGTTGGCGAGCGCACCGAGGGCGGCCAGCGAGTTGTCGATCTTGCCGTCCTCGTTGAAGTCGAAGCCCTCCTCGTAGGTGCCGATGGCCAGCTTGTTGATCATGGTCGCGGCGGGGCCGGCCCGGAGCTGGGGATCGTTCGCGTTGCCGCAGGCGGGCTTCTCCACGCAGAGGTCCCCGCAGGGCGGCGGCAGCACCTCTGCGTCCGCCTGCGTGGTGCCGCCGCCGCCGCAGCCGGCGAGGCTGAAGATGGTCAGGAACGAGACGACCACTGCGAAACGTGACATCTGGGCTCCCTCCTTCGGCCTCGGCACAGGGCTCTGTACGGGGCCATACGAGGATACGCGGCGGCATGGTGACTGGTCAAGATCCGTGCCCCGCGCTATAGGTGCTACCCGTGCCCCCCCGACCGACCGCCGCGCGCGTCCCAGACGCCCTCCCCGGAGCGCTGGGGACGGTCCTCGCGGTCGCCGCGCTGCTCGCGCCGGCCACGGGCGGCGCCCACCCGGTCACGTCGCGAACGGAGAACAACCGCTACGTCAAGCTGACGCCCACTGACCGGAGCCTGCGGGTGGCCTACTCGGTGCTCTACGGGGAGCTCCCCTCGTTCTACGCCCGCCGCAGCATGGACCGGGACGGCGACGGCCGGGTCTCGCCGGACGAGGCGCGCGCCCACGCCGACGAAGTGGCGGCGCGCTTCGCGGCGCAGAGCGTCCTCGCGGTGGACGGCACGCGCGTCCCGCTGCGGCTCCCCGACCGCGCGGCGACGGTGACCGATCCGCGCGTCGGCCCGATCCCCTTCTCGATCGACATGTGGGAGGTCGTGCCGCTCCGGCCGCGCCACCGGCACGAGATCGCCTTCGAGGCGGGTGGCGAGGTGCCGCGTCTGGGCGAGACCGAGGTCAAGTTCGAGGAGGCGCCCGGCGCGAAGCTCGTCGCCTGGTGCCGCAGCCGGCCGCCCTGCACCACCCGCGCCGAGGAGCCGCGCTTCGTGTGGCTGGGGCCCCGGGCCTCCTCGATGGAGGACCGCACGGTCTCGGCCGCCTACGAGGTGCCGACGGCGGGCCGCCGGCGCGCCGTGGTCATGGCCCTCGTCGGCGGAGGCATCCTGCTCGTGGCCGTGGCGGCCGCGCTGGTCCTGCGCCGACGTCGACGTCGGGACTAGCGCAGCACGAACGGGTAGGTGATCGTCAGGGCGGCGCCCTTGAAGCGGTCGAACTTGGCGCCCTTGACCGCGCCCGCGACGCAGGCGCCGGTGGGGGTCCCGGCGAACTTGCCGGTGACGCTGGCGGAGGACACGCGCCCGGACGACCCGATGGTGACCGACACCGATACCATGCCCGGCACCTTGTACTGGTCGTAGCAGCCCTGCACGCGGCCCTTGATGCCGCGCATGCCCTTCTGGATGTCCGACGGCTCGAGGCGCTCCTTCACGTCGCCGCCGCCCTCGGCCTTGGGGCCCGCTTCCTTGGGCTCCTTCGCCCGCCTGCCGCCCTTGCAGCCCGGCTTGTTCGGGTCGAGGAGGCAGTCGAGGTCGTCCTTCTTGCCGGGCTTGGCTTCCTTCGGCTCCGGGGCGGCCTTGGGCTCCTTGACCTTGGGCTCCCTCGGCTCCTTGGGCGCCTTGGGCTCCTTCGGCTCCTTGGGCTCCTTGACCTTGTGCTCCTTGGGCGCCTTGGTGTCCTTCACCGCGACCTTGACCGGCTCCTTCTTGTCGGGCGTGGCGGGCGCGGTGCCGCCCGGGCCGGGGGCGACGGCCGGCTTCGCCTCGCCGCTGGGCGCCGGCGCCATGGCCACGGCCGTCCCGCCGTCGGGAGATGCGCCCGGCGGCCCGGCTCCCTTCATCGGGTCGATGGGCGCGCCCGTGGGGCCGCCCGGCTGGACGACGTAGGCCGTCGGACCGACCGGGATCTGCTGCTTGCCCCGACCAGCCAGCATCACGACCATCACCACGATGGCGATGACCAGGAGGCCGCCGACGCCGATGATGGGCCACACCCACTTGGGCATGCCCTCCTCGGCCGTGGGGAGCAGCACGGGCGCCGCGACCGGGGAGAAGCTGGGCGCGAACGAGGGGAGGTCGTCGATCGCGCCGCCGTCCGCCGGCTTCGACGTCGTCGAGAGCGTGGCCTGGGCCATCGAGCGGATGTCGATGAGGCCCGAGCTGGTCTCGCTCTGGCTGGTGACACCGACCTTGGGCGTCTCCCTGGCCGCGACGGGCCCGGCGGTCGCGATGGCCGACAGGTTGGAGAGGGAGAAGAGGACGGAGTTCTCGTTGCGCTGACCGGTGAGCGGTCGCACCTCGACGCGGGGGCTCTGAGCGGAGACCGCCCCGAGCGAGCCGCCGGCGGTGGCAGCAGCGAACATGCCACCGCCGCCGCCACCGCCGCTCCGCCCGAACAGCGGGACTTCGTCGTCGCCGCCGGCGGGAGCGGTGAACATGGGCTGCGCCTCGGGCTCCGGCGGGGCCGACGACGACGCGAAGACCGGGCTCGCCTCGGGGGCGTACGCGGGCGCGCCCGCGGGGCTGCCGAAGAGGTCGCCGCCGTCGTCGGCGGCCGCGGCCGTCGCGTGACCGATGCCCGACGAGCCGAAGACGCCGGCCTCCATGTCGGGGAAGGCCGGGGCGGCGGCCGCCGCGAACGGGTTGGGCGCCGCGGCCGTGCCGGCGAACAGGTCGGCGAAATCGGGGATGCTGGCGAGGCGGATCCAGTCCTCGAAGCCCTCGCGCCACGCGTAGGACTCGGCGTCCACCTCGCCGCGCGCGAAGCGCTCCTTGACCTCGGAGACGGTCATCGGGCCGACCTGCTCGCGGTCGATGACCACGTGCCAGACGGGTACCTCGCCCGCGGGCGCCGCGCCCGGGGCGGGGCCGCCGGCCTCGCCGGCGTCGAAGCCCGAGTAGTCGAAGACCCGCGTTTCCTTCTGGTCGAACCCCTTGGCGGCGTCTTCCTGGGGAGGCGCTTCCTCGACCTTCTCCTGGCCGCGGACGACGATGATGTGGCTGCACTTCTTGCAGCGGATCTTGAAGACCTTGCCCCGGACCTTCTCATCCGCGATGGAGTACTTGGTCGCGCAGTTGTCGCAGATGATCTTCATCGATGCGCCTCGCTCCTATTCACGCAGGATGCGGTCGCGAGTGACGGAGGACGGCCTGCTCCGCAGGCCTTCCGTTTCGGACTGTCTATTGTAGGCGTATGGCCGGACAATAGCAAGCCCGCAATTGCGCTCCGGTTTCCGCCTTCTCGCATGGTCATGGCCCCGCAGTGTGTATGACACGGGCTCCCTGCCGCCCCTTGGCCCTCCGGCCCCGGCCCCCTTCCCCTCCGCCCCGCTAGCCGCGGAACGGATTCCGCAGCACGATGGTCTCGCTCCGGCTGGGGCCCACCGAGATGAGGTAGATGGGGGTTTCGGCGAGGGCCTCGACCCGACGCACGAAGCGCCTGGCGCCCGCGGGCAGGTCGTCGAACTCCCGCTTCGACTGGATCTCCTCGGCGAACCCCTCGAGGTCCTCGTAGATCGGCTCCGCCTGCACGATGTCCTCGGGGTCGAGCGGGATCTCGTCCTGCGGTTTCCCCCCGACCCGGTAGCCGACGCACACCTTGATGGGGCTCACGCCCCGGAGCACGTCGAGCTTGGTCATGGCGAGGCCCGAGAGGCCGTTCACGCGCACCGCGTAGCGCAGCGCCGCCACGTCGAGCCACCCGGTGCGGCGCGGCCGGCCGGTGGTGGCGCCGAACTCCTCGCCGGTGCGGCGCAGGCGGGCGTCCATGGCGCCCTTCAGCTCCGTCGGGAAGGGCCCGCCGCCGACGCGCGTCGTGTAGGCCTTGCAGATGCCGATCACCGCGTCGATGGTGGTGGGACCGAGGCCGCTCCCCGAGCAGGCGCCGGCGGCCACGGTCGAGGCCGACGTGACGTAGGGGTAGGTGCCGTGGTCCACGTCGAGGAGCGTGCCCTGCGCGCCCTCGAAGAGGATGTCGCGGCCCGACTTGTGGGCGCGGTAGAGGTAGCGGGACGTGTCGGCGAGGTAGCGCTTCAGCTCGGCGCCCGCCGCGAGGGCCTCGGCCAGCAGCGGCTCGAGGGCGAACGCGGTCCCGCCGAGGCGCTCGACGTAGGGGTTCAGCTCCTCGAGGTTGCGGGTGAGGAGCTCCCGTAGCCGGCCCTCGCGCAGGAGGTCGCCGGCGCGGATGCCGCGGCGGCCGGCCTTGGCCTCGTACGCCGGCCCGATGCCCCGCTTGGTCGTGCCGAGGGCGCCCTTCCCCTCCTCGCGGAGCGCGTCGATCTCCTTGTGGTACGGGAGGATGACGTGGGCGCGGGCCGAGACCAGGAGGTCGGCGTCGCTCTGGAGCAGCCCCTTCCCCTTCAGCTCGCGGATCTCCTTGAGCAGGACCTCGGGCTCGATGACCATGCCGTCGCCGAGGACGCACTTCTTGCCCGCCCGCACCACGCCCGATGGGACCAGGTGGGTCACGAGCTTCTGCCCGTCCACCACCAGCGTGTGCCCGGCGTTGGAGCCGCCGCTGTACCGGACCACGATGTCGGCGAACTCGGTGTAGAGGTCGACGACCTTGCCCTTGCCCTCGTCGCCCCACTGGGCGCCGACGATGACTACGCTTGCCACTTTCCTGCCTCCGTTGACATGGGAACCCTGGGAGGGTTCCCATGCCCTCCCGCGATGGAGCCCGCCGGGCGGAGCCCGACGGGCTCGCACGCGACGAGCTCGCCGGCCCTGAGGGCCGCGAGCTCCTTCGCGCTCACGCGCCTGAGATCGACGATGGTAGTGAAGTC
>JACRCY010000059.1 GCA_016218785.1 Deltaproteobacteria bacterium | reverse complement strand
CGGCGTCGCCCGCGGGCGCGTCGCCGGTCGTCGCGGTGTCACCGGTGTTCGCCGTGTCGCCGGCGCTCGCCGTGTCTCCGGCACCGTCCGCGCCGCCGTCGCCGCCGTCGCCGCTCTCCGAGCCGCCGCAGCCCGTGGCGAGGAGGCCTGCCAGCACGCTCGCCAGCACGAACCCGAATGCCCTACGCATCGCGCCTCCACTCCTGCCGGCTCACGCCGGCTCGGTCGGCTGGTTGATCACCTGGTACGGATCGATCCACCGGAGGTTCACCCGCGCGAAGGCCGAGCGCAGGCTCCGCACCGTGGACATGTCGTTGTCCTGCGTGCGGTGGAGCTTGGTCGCCTCGGTCATGAAGCTGAGGCAGCTCACGGAGCGCGTGCAGGGGAGCGTC
Organism: Deltaproteobacteria bacterium; assembly: GCA_016218785.1. GTDB lineage: Bacteria > Myxococcota_A > Polyangia > JACRCY01 > JACRCY01 > JACRCY01. Next base: position 4,955 of record JACRCY010000059.1, on the reverse strand, counting down.
GCGTCGAAGCGCTCGGTCACGTGGCCCGGATCGGCGCGGCCCAGGAGCCTGTAGACCCAGAACTTGTTCAGGACGTAGTAGGTACGCGCCACGTGGTGGGGGGGGAGCGGGCCGACGCACGAGGCCCGCGCGGCCTGGCGGATGCCGGCCGTGGCCACGCGGGAGGTGAGCTGGTGCTCGGGATGCCCGGTGGCGCCCACCACGGGGCTGAAGGTGAGCACGAGGTCGGGCCGGAACTTCCGCACGGCCCGGGCCACGACCTGCACCGGGTCGCGCTGCTTACGCCAGATGTCGAAGATCTGGTGGCGCTTGGGGAACGACTCCACGGGCAGCGGCGCGTTCCAGAAGCGCTCGTGCTGCAGGGTGGCCCGGTAGCGCTCGGCCACGGCCCGCATCTCCTGGCCGCGCACCGTGGCCAGGTCGGGCTTGCACCCCTCCTTCAGGCAGCACTCGCCGCCGTCGCCGTGAGTGAGGATCAACATGTAGAGCGGGTTGCCATGGTGGATCGACGCGCGCGCCAGCAGCGCTCCGGGGAAGCATTCGTCGTCGGGGTGCGCCGCGATCCACATGACGCGGGCCCCCTTCGCGAGGAAGGCGTCCACCGGCGGCGGCGGCGGCGGGCCCGCCGGTCGGGGCGGTGCGCCGCCGCAGCCGGCGGCGGCGGGGCCGAGGAGCGCCGTGCCGATCAGGGCGCCGCCACCGGCGGCGCTCGCCCGGAGGAATTCGCGTCGGTTCATGACGTGGCCGTGCTCCTCCGCGTGGCCCGGCCCAGCAGCTTCAGGCTGCCCGCCGCCAGCGCGAGCCCGACGATCAGTTGTACCATGCACGAGACCCGTCCCCCCAGGTTCTCGGGAAGCAGCGCGCCGCCCACCGTCGCCACCACGTTGTTGACGGCGTGGCAGACCACGGCGGGCCAGATGCTTTCCGCGCGCCAGACCACGTGGCCCAGGTAGAGGCCGAGCACCGTGGCCATGGGCGCCTGCACCGCGTCGAGGTGCAGCGCGCCGAAGAGCAGCGCGCTCGTGGCCACGGCCGCGGCCGGGCCCCAACGCTCGATCAGCCGCGCCTGCTGGTAGCCGCGGAAGAAGACCTCCTCGCAGAACCCCGGCGCCGCTCCCATGATCACGGCCAGCACTGCGAGCGACCCGGGCGGCAGGTCGCGCACGAGCTGGCGCAGCCGCGGGAGGAAGCCGTGGTTGTGGATGCCGAGCAGCACGGCCAGGGCGTCGAGCGCCTGGCTGAGCGCCAGCACGCCGATCACCAGCACCGGCACCACGGCCCAGGAGCAGCGCGGCGGCCCGAGCCGCAGCCGCGTGCGCCAGGCGACCGGCGACAGCCGGGCGGCGACCAGCGCGACGCCCGCGAGCGCGGCCGCGTTGAGGAGCACGGCGAGCGAGATGCCGGGGAAGGAGAAGGCGACCTTCTCGATGGCCCCCTTGAAGCTGGCCGGGTCCGCGAGCGCGTGGAGGCCGGCCTGCAGCGCGACCCAGGTCGCGATGCCGAGCCCGGGCACCGTGACCACGCAGCCCACGACCACGCCGTAGGCGAGGAAGACCGACCAGACGCGGGGCGGCGCCGGCGGCCGCGGGGCCCACGCCGGCGGTCCCCCGGCGGGCGGATCCGGCGGCGGCGTGGGACCGGTCACGGCGAAAGGCCCGGGGCCAGGCGGCGGCTCAGGCGACGGCGATGGTGATGCCGGTGATGCTGACGGGGCTCAACGGCCGGTCGTTCGCTCCGGTCGGGGCGGTGGCGATGCTGTCCACGACGTTCTCGCCGCTCGTCAGCTTGCCGAAGATGGTGTAGTTCGGCGGCAGGCCGTAGTCCTTGTGCATGACGAAGAACTGGCAGCCGTTGGTGTTGGGGCCGGAGTTGGCCATGGCGAGGGTGCCGCGCGTGTACTTGCGCTTGACCGGCTCGTCGCTGAACTTGTAGCCGGGGCCGCCGGTGCCGGTGCCCGTGGGATCGCCCCCCTGGATCATGAAGCCCTCGATCACGCGGTGGAAGATGACGCCGTCGTAGAAGTGATCGTTGGCGAGGAAGACGAAGTTGTTGACCGTGACCGGGACCTCCGCCGCGAAGAGCTCGGCCACCATGGTGCCGGCCGTGGTCTGGACGGTCGCGGTGTACTTCCTGGTCTTGTCGATCGTGAGATCGGGAGCCTTCGGGTACTTTTTCATGGCCGCTCCTCTCGAAGAAAGGGGCACGGCCTCGGCGAAGCCTGCGGCCGTGCACTTCGCTCGCTACGCTCGCTCACCACCAATGGACTCGCGTGAGCCTACCCGATCAGCGGGGTCCGCACCAGAGTCCCATTGGCCGCGGGGTGGCTCAGGCCTGCGGGCGCGGCGCCGGCCCGCAGGCGACGCGGCGTGGGTGGGCCCTGGCGGGCACGCGGCCGCGCTCCCAAGCGAGCCGGCCGGGCCGCGCGGGCTCTTCAGGGCCACCGGGAACAGTGGTATCGTGATCGTCGTGGGGAGACAGGGGAACTGGAGCGGCCGACTGAGGGTCGCGATTCTCGCACTGACTGCGGCAGCGGGCTGCGGCGCGAACGCCAGCGCCAGCGATGGCGGCGTTGACGGCGCCGACGACGCCGTCGCGGACGCATGGGTGCAGGAGGACGCCGGGCCCACGCAGGACGATGCCCGCGTCGAGCCGCCGCCCTGGAGCCTGTGCGGCGCGAACCGCTGGTGCTGGGACAACCCGCTGCCGCAGGGGAACTTCCTCGGCGCCGTCTGGGTGAGCGCAGCCGACGACGCGTGGGCCGTCGGCGGCTACGGGATCATGCTCAGGTGGAACGGCGAGCGCTGGGCCGCAGTCCCGAGCGGCACGACGAACTGCCTTTGCGGCTTGTGGGGCACGGGCCCCGACGACCTGTGGGCCGTGGGCGAAGCGGGCACGATCCTACGATGGAACCGCGAGCACTGGGCCGTGGTCCCGTGCCCCACCTCGGGGGACCTGACGGCGATCTCGGGCACGGGGCCGGACGACATTTGGGCGGTCGGCTTCCTCGACATCGACGGGGTCGTGGTGCACTGGGACGGGACCGCCTGGTCGACGGTCGCCGCCGCGGGCGCGTGGGACCTCACGGGCGTGTGGGCGGTCGCGCCCGACGACGCGTGGGCAGTCGGCCTCGAGGGCACGGTCATCCGCTGGAACGGCACCGCGTGGTCACCGGTGGCGGGAGCGACCGGGAACCTCGGAGCGGTGTGGGGGACAGCGGCGAACGACGTCTGGGTCGGCGGTGCGGAGGGGGCCCTGTTCCGGTGGGACGGGAGCACGCTGACGCCCCTGTCGGTCGGGTCGCACGACACCAACGCGTTCTGGGGCCTCGCCGGCGACGACGTGTGGGCCGTCGGCGGCGAGGGATGGATCGATCTCACGGGCACCGTCCTCCACTGGGATGGCAGCAGCTGGTCCCCTGCGTCGAGCGACATCTTCGAGGCGCTCACCTCGGTCCACGGCATCACCGGGCACGCGTGGGCGGTGGGCTACCGGGGCACGATGCTGCGCTGGGACGGCGGCGAGTGGTCCAGGTTCTCGAGCGGCGTGACGAAGAGGCTCGAGGCCATCACAGCCGTCGGCGACCACGACGCCTGGGCCACCGGCTGGCAGGGCACCATCCTCCACTGGGACGGGAGCGGCTGGTCGCTGGCCTCGAGCGGCCTGGCGACGTTCTTCTACGCCGTCTGGGCGAGCGACCCCACGGATGCGTGGGCCGCCGGAACTGGAGGCACCACGGCGCACTGGGACGGCAGCAGCTGGTCCGTGGTGCCGAGCGGGCTCGCAACCACCGCGATCCTGCGCGACGTGTGGGGCAGCGGCCCGGGCGACGTGTGGGCCGTCGGCAACCAAGGCACTGCGAACGTGATCATCCACTGGGACGGCAGCGCCTGGTCTCCGGCGACGAGCCCCACAACGGTGGCGCTCAACGGCGTCCACGGCAGCGGGCCCAACGACGTGTGGGCGGTCGGCGACACCACGATCATCCACTGGGACGGCAGCGCCTGGTCTTCCGTGCCGCTGCCCAGCGGGGTCAACAAGCTGCCGCTCTACGCCGTGTGGGCGAGCGGCCCGAGCGACGCCTGGGCCAGCGGCCTCATGGGCTACCTGCTCCGGTGGAACGGGTCAGCGTGGTACCTCGCCTCGCTGGGAACGAACGATACCCTGGAGAGGATCTGGGGCACCGGCGAGCACGACGCATGGGGCGTGGCGCCCAACGTCGTCTACCACTGGGACGGGGTCACGTGGTCCCCGCAGGCGACCGGGGTCGAGGCGGGCCTCTACGCGATCGGCGGGACCGCCACCGTCGGCCCCTGGGTCGCGGGCGACAACGGGATGATCCTGCGCCACTGGCCCTGAGCGCCGGGGCGCCTCAGCCCGGGCCGCTCACTTGAACGCGCTCAGGTGCACGACGTACCACTCGCCACGCCACGAGATGAGCGACGTGACCGGGAACGCGCGCCGCCGCCCCTCCACCTCGTACTCCAGGCGCGCGCCGAAGACGCGCCAGTAGCCGATCCGGTTCCACTCCTCCCCCGGCTCCACCCACCGGGCGCGCCCCTCGGGCACCACGAGGCCCACGAGCCGCGCCTCCGCGGCCCGGCGACCCAGCCGCAGGTGCAGCGCGTGGAGGTCGCGGCGGTACGCGCCGGCGAGGCGCCGGTTCCAGTCGCGCGCCGGGTCGGCCACGGCCTTGACCTGCCGGTAGGCCTCGAGGGGGAAGAAGGCGGGCAGGCCGCGCTCCGCATCGTCGTGCGCGACGGCGTCCCACAGGGCCCGCGCGCGGGCGTCGAAGGCGGGTCCGGTCGCCGCCGGCCGATCGCGCGTCTGCGGCAGGGAGGCGGCATCGACCGATGGCGGGCGCCAATCCTGGCGCCCACCTGGAGCAGGGGCGCTGGCCGGCGCGGCGGGGAGCGCCGCGGGTGGCGCGGGCGCCGCGGGTGGCGCGGGTGCCGGCG
>JACRCY010000481.1 GCA_016218785.1 Deltaproteobacteria bacterium | reverse complement strand
GCCCGCGCCTGCTCGATCGTGCGGAACGCCTCGCCGATGGCGGGGCCGTTCGGGATGCCGAGCGCGTTCAGGTCCTTTGCCTTCATGCCTGGCCTCGTAGCGTGATCGTGTGGGTTCCATCGTCCGACTGCTCGATCCGCGCGACGACGTCGAGGAAGCGGCGGATGACGTCGATGTTGGTCCGGGTGTGGCTCGAGGGCTCCAGCGTGCGGTACGTGCCCCCGCCCGCGAGCGCCAGGGGCAGCAGCAGCTGATCGGCGAGGTGCTCACCTACCGGCGCGGAGCTCTCGAGATACCGCTGCATCTCGGCACCGACGGCGCCGGCGACCTCCTCGGACTTGACGCCCTTCTCGCCGAAGCCAGTGAACACCTCCGTCACGTGCTCCGCCTCGATCTCGATTATCACGACGTTGCCGGGACCCGCCGAGTCGCGGATACCCTGGGCGCGGCACTCGTCCCGCTGCAGCCCGAACTGCCCCTGCAGCGTGCCCAGCTCGCGCTGGGCGATACGGGTCGGGAGATTGGCGACAATCGCCCGGGCCCGGCGGCGGAGGACCTTGCCCCGCTCGAGCACCGTGAGCGGCTGCAGCTTCGCAACAGGGGTCACCGCGACGGTGAAACGCCCGCCGCCCGCCGGGTAGAAGCCGCAGCGCTCCAGCTCCGTCGTGACCACCGGTCCCATGCGCCCGAGCAGCGGCAGGAACGCGTGCGCGAGGAAGTCCCACGGCGGGGCCAGCGGGTTGTGCGTCCCGCCCTCGAGCGTCAGGCGGGAGGGCTCGCGCGCCAGGCACAGCGCCGGCAGCACGGTCTGGAGGACGAGCGTGGCGCTCCCCGCCGTGCCGACGGCGAAGTGGTACTCGCCGCCCCGCAGGGGGCCGGGCACGAACGTCAACTCGCGGGAGCCGAGGGCCGCGCCGGTCACCTCGGCACCGCCGACCTCGGCGGCCGCGTTGACGGCGGTCAGGTGCTGGCGCAGCAGCCCCGGCTTGGCACGGCCGGCGCGGATTTGGAACAGTCGCAGCGGCTTCCCCGTGCACAGGGAGAGCGCGAGAGCGGTGCGGAGGATCTGCCCGCCCCCTTCCCCCTGGGAGCCGTCGATCTCGATCGTGTCGGTGCGTGGCGCGCTCATGGGCCTATCCTAACCAAAACCGCGGAGGCGCCGCCGACAAGTTGAAGCACGAGACGTGACATTTCGCAGATGTAGTCCCGTTGGCATCCGGCGGCGTCCCCGCGGAGATCCTCACCCTCAACGGTGGCGGGGTCGGACCAGGTATCGCCGAGACGACGTCCATGTAGTCCCGGACAGCATTCCGACCCCGCCACCTTCACACCTCCGCGGCCTCGATGCGATCCACCCAGTGGGCCGGGCCGAGGCGCCCCTCGAGGAACTCGGAGATCACCGTGAAGACCTGGTCCGAGAACCCGCCCACGTTGAGCACGTCCGCGCGCTCCATCGCCTGCGTCGTCCCGTACGGCTGGATGTCGATGCAGACGAGCCGAGCCGACTTGTTACGCTCCCGGAACGCGTTCCACTCGCACATCATCGCCGTGCCGCGGCCCGTACGGGCGTCGCACCACGACTCGTTGTCGGACACGAAGACCACGAGCTCACCGCGCGCCCGCCGCTGGTTGAGCAGCGCCAGCGGCGCGCTCGTGCTCGTACCGCCCCCGCCGACCGCCGTCAGCTTCGCGGCGTTGGTCATGACGCTGTCGCGCGGGTTGAGGCGCACGCCGACGACCTCCTGCTCGAACGGGATCACCTCCGCCTGCGGGTTCTTGCGGGCGATCGCGGCCGCCACCAGCGCGGCCACGTCGACGCAGCGAACCGCCGTCGTCGCGCCCCGGCGCGCACCCGTCACCGGCGAGTGCATGGAGCCGGAGACGTCCGGGCACACGTACACCTTGCCATCGAACACCGGGACGTTGCTGGTCGCGATCTCCATCGCGTCCTGAAGCGCCTCCCGCACCTCGACCGGGACGCCGTCTCCCGCGGCCTGGTACGCCATGAGCAGCTGGTACAGCAGCGCCCGCGCGGCGCGGATCGCCTCTCGGTTCCGCAGGCGCTCCGCCACGAGGCGCGTCAGCGCGCGGTGCGCGAAGACGCCGTGACGCGCAAATGATCTGCACGAAGTTGCGCAGCATCTTCGGCGAGTCGATGACGCGCGGGAAGATGCGGGCGCACAGCGCCGTATCGAAGGCCGCCAGGTACGCGCAGAGCAGCGCCGGCATGTCCTTCATGTGGCCGTGCTCGCGGCAGTAGAGCGCCGTCTTGGCCACGAACGCCGGCTCCACCTCGACGCAGAGCGCGAGCACGCGCTCGAGCTGATCCGCGGCCGTCGCGTAGAAGGTCGCGTTGAAGCAGCCGGTCGCGGCGTACTGCGCCAGCGCCGCCCGCGGCGACAGCGCGTAGGCCGGGGCGTTCTCCTCGTTGCGGGCATTGGCGGCCGGCGCGAGCCGACCGAGAAGCGACGCGAAGAGCGACGTGTTGGCCATGGGAACGCCTCCTGCGAGAGACGTCAGATCGCAAAGCACCCGGCGTGCCATCGCCTGGCCCCGTCGGGACGACGGTAGCAAGTGGCCGCCGCACCGAGGATTCCCGGCCGGCGTGGGCTCGACCGAGGTGGGCGACTCATGTGGTCATTTTATCCGATAAGATAATCTGCTATCCTGACGGCGCATGGGACGTCGCCGTCTCGTCGTGCTGGGCCTGCTCGGCACCACCCTCGAGCGGGCGCAAGGGCCGCGCCGCTGGGAGGTCTGGCGGCCGACGGTGTCCCTGTGCCAGCACGACGACCTCATCGTCGACCGGCTCGAGCTCCTGCATGACCCCGCGTACGCGACGCTCGCCAGCGCCGTGGCCGATGACATCCGGCACGTCTCGCCCGAGACGAAGGTCGACTTGCACCGGGTCGCCGTCAAGGACCCCTGGGACTTCGAGGAGGTGTACGGCGCGCTCCACGACTTCGCGCGCGGCTACCCGTTCGACCCGGACCATGAGGACTACCTCGTCCACATCACCACAGGGACCCACGTCGCGCAGATCTGTCTGTTCCTCCTGACCGAGTCACGCTACTTCCCCGCGCGGCTCGTCCAGACCGGGCCGCCGTCGAAGGGCGCCGCTCAGGCCGAGGCGACGTACACCGTCATCGACCTCGACCTTTCGCGCTACGACCGGCTGGCGGCGCGGTTCCGCCGGGAGGAGCTGGAGGAGGTCTCGCTCCTCAAGTCGGGCATCGCCACGCGCAACGGGGCCTTCAACGAGCAGATCGACCGGCTCGAGAAGGTGGCGGCCCGCTCGACCGCGCCCATCCTGCTCATGGGCCCGACCGGCGCGGGCAAGTCGCTGCTCGCGCGGCGCATCTACGAGCTGAAGCGCGCCCGCCGTCTCGTCTCCGGCCCCTTCGTCGAGGTCAACTGCGCCACGCTCCGCGGGGAGGGCGCTGTATCCGCCCTCTTCGGCCACGTGAAGGGCGCCTTCACCGGCGCGGTGCGCGACCGGCCCGGGCTGCTCCGCCAGGCGCACAACGGCCTCCTCTTCCTCGACGAGATCGGCGAGCTGGGCGAGGGCGAGCAGACCATGCTGCTGCGCGCCGTCGAGGAGCGGCGTTTCCTACCGCTGGGCGCCGACGAGGAGGCCTGCAGCGACTTTCAGCTCATCGCCGGCACGAACCACGACCTCCCGGCCGACGTGCGGCAGGGCCGCTTCCGCGAGGACCTGCTCGCCCGCATCAACCTGTGGACCTTCCGGCTCCCGGCACTCCGCGAGCGGCCCGAGGAAGTCGAGCCCAACGTCAACTACGAGCTGGAGCAGCTCACGCGCACGGGCGGCACCGTGGTCACCTTCAGCAAGGAGGCGCGCCAGCGTTTCCTTGCCTTCGCGTCGTCGGCGCGCGCGTCGTGGCCCAGCAACTTCCGGGACCTCAACGGCGCCATCGTCCGCATGGCGACCCTGGCGCCGGGCGCGCGGATCACCGAAGTGATCGTAGCGGACGAAATCGAGCGCCTCACGCACGAGTGGTCGGAAGGCACCGAGCCCGCCGGCACCGAAGTGCTCATCGAGGTGCTCGGCCACCGTCGGGCGGCGGCCCTCGACCTCTTCGACGCCGTGCAGCTCGCCGAGGTGGTGCGGGTGTGCCGCAGCGCGCGCACCCTGTCCGACGCAGGTCGCGTCCTCTTCTCCGAGTCGCGCAAGGCGAAGAAGATCGCGAACGACGCCGACCGCCTGCGCAAGTACCTGGCCCGCTTCGACCTCACCTGGGCCGAGGTCGGCCGACCGCAGGCTTCACACTGACCGAGTCGCGTCCCTGGTCCTGGCCCCTCGCGACGTGGTGAGGGCACCAGGCCTGGCCGAGGATGGTCCGGCGAAGACCGCGGCGGCATCGCCACGGATCGGGCGGTAAGCCGTGCTCCAGGCGGTGCAGCACCCTGGCGGCTACCGGGTAGTCGCCGTCCGCGCTGGCGGCGCCGAGCAGCTCACGGGCCCGCACGACGTTGGTGCGGCCGCCCTCGTCGAGCAATAGGACGGCGAGGTGGTACTCGGCCTCCTCCTTGCCGAATTCGGTAATGGTCTTGGACCTGATGGCCGCCCTGTAGGTTGCTTTGGCTGCGCGTGCGTTCCCGCGCACACCGATGCCGTACTGGTAGGCGTAACCCACGCCGAGTCCGCGTAGGTCACCGCTGCCAGCACCTTCCTCTGGCAGTCACACCAGAGCACTGTCTCTTGCACCCTGCACCGTCGGGGACGGGGGGCCACAGTGTCCGCGACGTTGACGCAATGCCCCCTATCGGACGTACACTTGCGGGGTGGCGGTACTTCGGGGGGCGCGCTGGGAGGCAGTTCGAAGCCCCTGTGGCCCAGAGGCACCGGAGCCGTAGAAGCCCCCATCCCGAGATCCCGAGGCGGCCACCGCGGCGCGAGCGTTGGAGGTTCACATGTGGGGAGTTCGGCGCCCGTACGCGGCTCATGTCGTCCTGGCGTGTCTGGGCGCGATCGGGTGCATATCGGAGCGACAGCCGTCGCCCGCCCGCCCCGACGCGCCCGCCCCCGCCGTGACGGCCGGTGCCGCACCCTCGCACGTGCGCTCACGGCCGGGGAACGTCACCGCGCCCTTCGACATCCCCTCGGTCGTTCGCCGCGTTCATTTCGCCTACCGCGCCGAGGGCGACGGGTGGACGGGCGGGCACACGACCTACGGCGCGACGGTGAGAGGCCGCGCGATCAGCCTGACGCCGTACCACTACGCGCACGGAGTCGTGCCAGGAGCGCGCGCAGCGCCGCGACCCGAGCCTCCCGACCTCCCCGGCCGCCCCGCAACTCCGGCGCTCCGCCCGACGGTCGGCGCACCGCTTCGCCTCGAGACCGTCAGCATCGCGCGGGGTGATGCGCGGGTGCCGCCCCGCTCGCCAGCGGCAGCGGTCGGCCAGGACGGCGCGCTGCGGCTGGCGGGGGGTGGCGTCACCGAGGAGCTGGAGAACCGCGAGGCGGGGTTCGAGCAGCGCTGGCGCTTCGCGGCGCCGCTCCGCGGCACCGGCGACCTCGTCGTCCGCGTCCGCACCGCCGGCCAGCGCTTCGTCGGGACCACGGAGCGCGGGCTGCATTTCGTCGACCCCACCAGCGGCCTCGGCTTCCGCTACGGGTGGGCGAGCTGGATCGACGCCACCGG
>JACRCY010000058.1 GCA_016218785.1 Deltaproteobacteria bacterium | reverse complement strand
GGTGAAGGAGGGCAGGCCGAGCAGGACCAAGGCGCCGCCCAGCAGGGCGCGCGATTCGCCGGCCTCCTCCCCCGTGCGGCTCCGGAGGAGCAGTGCCGCCGCCAGCGCCGCCGCCAAGAGCAGGTAGAGGCGGGCCACGATGACGACGCCGAAGTGCCCGAGCCCGGCGCGCGTCCACAAGCCGACCAGGGCCCTGCCCGCGATGCCCTTCCAGTGACCGGTGGGGGGGGTCGCGAACAGCCCCATCACGCCGCTGGCATCGACCTGAAACGGCAGGGCGAAGACCGCGGCGATGGCCACTACCACGGCCGCCAGCAGGACGGCGAGCGCGCGCCGCTCGGTCGGCCACGCTGGTCGCAGCGCTCGGACTGCCAACACCACCACCGCCGGTGTCCACACGAGCCAGGCGATCTGGAGGACGACCTGGACGACGGCGGGCTGGCTCATCCCGGCCGCGGGCCTCGTGCCGCCGCCACGGCGGGCGCCGGGGGGCGCAGCGGGCGGTGGTGGTCACCAAAGCACCGCTGCGCGTGTGCGGCCACGTCCCAAGGCTAGCCCACGTCCCCGAGCGGCACAAGGCGGCCCGCGACCGGGCGGCAGCGTCGCGGGTTCGACCGTGGCTTCCTTGACAGAGAAAAGACGCCAACCCATAGTCTGAGCATGCTGGAACTGACTGACGGCGTTTCGGTGTCGGCTGCGCCGAACGGGAGCGTCGATTTCACCGTTGATCTCTCCGTCTACCCGCTCGCCGCGATCTTCGGTTGCGGCTACGTCTTCGTCGACCGCTGGTACGTGTTCCTCGACAAGCCGGTCGAGGGCAAGGTCAGGGTCTCGCTGTCGCCGAAGGCCGGGGGTGCGGTCGCCGAGCCGACGACCGTGGCCGCCGATTTCCAGAACGAGCTCCTGAGCCAGGCGTTGAGGCACTACGTCGACCAGCAGCACGAGAAGGCGCGAGAGAGCATCATGGCGCGGGCGCTCTTCGGCGCCGTCCCCGAGGGCCGCGACGCCGCCGCAGACGAAGGGGTGGGCGCCGACGAGGTCGAGCACCTCGACAAGGAGCTCGCCGGCTCGCCCGACGTACCCGGGGAGGAGGACGACTTCTTCGCCGATCCGCTCGGTATCGGCGTGCCGTGGGAGCAGCGCTTCGCCGGCAAGGCCGATCCGGCCGCGACCCCGCCAGCCGAGGCGCCGAGCGCCCCCGCGACCGATCACGCCGCGGCGCCGGCCGCCGCGACCGCCACCGACGACGCCAAGAAGGGAACCGGAGGCGAGGCGCCATGACCGCGCCCGACCGCCCGGCCCCGCTCGGCGTGGCGCCACCCGCCTCCGGGTACCCCGGCCTCCAGCGCAGCAACCACTTCCGCTTCCGCCACCTCGGCGGCCAGGTGCTGCTGACGAACGACGGCGGCTCCTACCAGCTCCTGAGCGAGGCGGAGTTCGAGCAGCTGGTCTCCGGCAACTTCGCGCCGGACGGGAACCTCCGCACGCGCCTCCTCGAGGCCGGGTTCCTCCAGGGAGGACAGGGGGAGGAGGAACGGACCGCGCAGCTCGCCCAGCGCAAGGCGTTCCTCGGCCTGGGCCCCTACCTCCACGTGCTCATCACCTCGCTCCGCTGCAACCAGGCCTGCGTCTACTGCCACGCCAGCCGCCGGCCGATGGACGCGACCGAGTTCGACATGTCCCCCGAGGTCGCCGAGCGGGCGGTGCAGGTGGCCATGCAGACCCCGGCCCCCTCCATCACCCTCGAGTTCCAGGGCGGCGAGCCGCTCGCGAACTTCGCCGTCGTCCGCCACACCGTAGAGAAGGCGCTCGAGCTCAACGCCACGGTGCGCAAGACCCTGGCCTTCTCGCTCGTCTCCAACCTGAGCCTGATGGACGACGAGAAGCTCGCCTTCATCCTGGATCACGGCATCCAGGTCTGCACGTCGCTCGACGGCCCCGAGGATCTCCACAACGCCAACCGCCCCCTGGCGCACGGCAACTCCCACGCCGCGACGCTGCGCTGGATGGAGCGCATCGACCAGGGGTACCTGGACCGCGGCCTCGACCCGGCGCTCTACCACGTCGAGGCGTTGCTCACGGTCACGCGCCAGTCGCTGGGGCGCGCCCGCGACATCGTCGACGAGTACGTGAAGCGCGGGCTCAAGGCGGTCTTCCTCCGGCCGCTGAACCCCTTCGGCTTCGCGCGCAAGACGGCGGGCCGCATCGGCTACGGCGCCGAGGAGTTCCTGGCCTTCCACCGCGAGGCGCTCGACTACATCATCGCGCTCAACCTCGAGGGCAAGGAGATCCTGGAGCGGCTGGCGACCATCTTCCTGGTGAAGATCCTCACCGGCGACGACCCCAACTACCTCGACATCCGCTCGCCCTGCGGGGCGGGGATCGGCCAGATCGCCTACAGCTTCGACGGCGCCGTCTTCTGCTGCGACGAGGCGCGCATGCTCCACCAGATGGGCGACTCGGTCTTCCAGATCGGGAACCTGGAACACGATGGCTACGGCGATCTCATCGAGAGCCCGGTCGTCCGTTCGGTGGCGCTGGCCTCGTGCCTCGAGGGGCTGCCCGGCTGCGCCGACTGCGCCTACCTGCCCTTCTGCGGCACCTGCCCGGTCTTCAACTACTCGACGCAGGGGAACATCTTCGGCCGGATGGCCGACAACCAGAAGTGCCGGATCCACATGGGCCTCATGGACCACCTCTTCCAGTTGCTCGGCGCGGGGGACGAGCGGCTCCGCGAGGAGGTCTTCGCGCGTTGGGTCGAGAGCCGCGACCGGCCCTACTTCGTCCACGATTTCTAGTCAGCCGGGCCAGGAGTCTCGCCGAGCAGCGAAGCGGTCAGCTCCGCCCGGCGCAGCTCGTTCACCATCCGCTCGACGAGCGCGACGAAGCCGCGGAAGAAGAGGAACGGCCGGTCTTCGAGCGCGTGCGTGAAGAAGGACGGGAACCCGACTTCGACGATGGCGGCCCCTCCCAGGCCTGGTGTCACCCCCAGGCTGCTCGTCACCAGGAGGTCGCAGCCACCGTCGTGGAACAGCGGCGCCAGGACCTGCTGCAGCGTGTTCCGTTTGGGGTCGAGGACGACCCGCTCCTCGCCGCAGCGGCGGAGGAGCGCCTCGGCGTGGCCCCGGCGGTTGAGGATCACATGGCGCTCGACCGTCAGCCCGACCTCACCCGCCGCCTCGTCGAGGGCGAGACCCAGGTGAGGGTCCCCGACGAAGACCACGCGTCGGTGCAACAGGTGGTACGGCACCACCCACTCGATGCTGGGCACGGCACGCGCGAGCTCGGGCGCGACGACCTGGTCGACGCGGTCGGCGCATCCGAGTGGCTCCGCGAGCTGCCGCAGCCATCGCTCCGTGCCGTCGAGGCCGAGCGGCAGCCCCGTCTCGATGAGCGGCAGCCCGAGCCGGCGGGCCAGGATCGTCGCGGCCTCGCGGCCGTAGGGCAGCGAGACGATCGCGCTCGCGTGCCGCACCTCGCCCAACTCGGCGACGCTGCCCCCCGACAGCCACACCGATCCCAGGCGCAGCCCGAGCCCCTCCAGGAGGCGACGCATCTCGGCCAGGTTCGCCCGGTGGTCCCCCTCGTGCCGGTCCAGCAGGTATCCGACCACGGCGACGTTGCCCGGCTGCGGCGCCGCGCCGTCCAGGTCCACGGCCCGCGCGAGCGTCTTGAGCGTCGCGGCGTAGCCGTCGAGCCAGTCGCCGGCGAGCGAGGCGCTCGGCACGCTCGCGACCACCGTGCCGGTCTCGAGGCCGACCGTGCGCGTGACGCGGTCGTAGTCGAGCCCGGTGATCGTCGCCATGGGCAGCGACGTGATGAGGACCGCCGCGGCCCCGTCGAAGCTCGCCATCTGGCGCAGGAACCCCTCCACCGCCTCGTCGCGACCCAGCACCATCTTCCAGGGGTGCAGGTCGGTGTTGGCGATGCGGTGGACCCCGGTGACGCTCGTCAGGTCGGCGAGCCAGTCGTGGTTGCCCTGCAGGAACTGGGTCTTCAGGTGGGCGCAGTCGGGTCCGTCCACGATGCAGTACGCGTCGCGCAGCGCGTTGATCGCGACGTAGACGCCGATGGTGAAGGTGAGCGAGACGCGGTCCGACCAGTCGGCCGCGTTCGACGGGGCCACCCCCTCGGGTCCTGCCGCCCCGTGCGTCGGCTCGCTCACCGTCGTCCATCCACCAGGGCGCCTGGGCCCGTGAGCTTGTCGGGACCGCCCGGCCCCGCGAGCCCCTCGCGGCCCCCTCGCCTCGTGCCACGCGTTATGGGCGCGGCGTAGGGCTGGGCCGCGGCCGGCAGGTGGCGCCGGTACCGGCGGTACAGCGGCAGCCGGCACACCTCCAGCAGGCGGCGGAGGGTCCGGACCGCCCCCCCGACCCCCTTCTCGAACTCCTGGAGGCTGAACTGCGCCTTGCCCGCCGCGGTCAGGCGACGGTCGAAGAGGTGATCGGAGTAGACCGCGGCGAACGTCCCCGACTCGAGGAGCGAGTCGAGCCGAGCGCGGTCACGGAACGCCCTGATGCCGTGGCGCTCCGGGTGGGCGAACACCGCGTTGATCTGCGTCGCCACGTCGCGCGCGGCCGTACGATCGGCGACGCCGATGAGGACCTCGAGCCCGAAGCCCATCTCCTCGAGCATCGGGATCAGCGGCACGCCCCAGGTCGTGGTGGCGTCGCCCAGGCGGTAGGCCTCGTCCGCGCCCACCACGAACGCCAGCCGCGTGCCGGCGGCCTCGGCCCTCAGTCGGTCCCACACCCCTCGGAGCGGCTCCAGACCCCGCGCGACGACGTCGCCAGCCGTCACCGTCAGGCCCACGGCCGCGGCCACGTTCTCGAGCCATCGTTGCGTCCCCGCCACGCCGTACGGCGCCGCCGGCGAGACCGCGGTGATGCGCGAGTCGAAGAGGAGCTGGTCGTAGATGCTCTGCCACAGGACGTTCGGGTACAGCACGTGGAGCGACGCTCGGGGCAGGGTGTCGACGACCGCGGAGTCCATCTCGGGGACGAACACGGCGTTGACACTGACCCCCAGCTGGGCGAGCAGCCCCCGGAGCTCCTCGAGCCCCGGATCCCGCGCGAAGCCGACGAGGTTGACGGCGTGCGGCGTCACCTCGCCGGGCGGGACCGCCTGCTCGGCCGCCCGGCGCCGGTGCACCAGCACGTCCCGGAACACCCCCACGCTCGATTGCGGGGTGGTCGTGAGGTAGAAGAAGGGCCGATCGGTCTTCGCCCGGTAGCGCTTGACGATCGACTCCACGTCCTCTCCCGTCACGAACGGGACGCACGTGCAGCTCAGGAACAGCGTGCGATCCACGCCGCGCTCCAGCACGTCGTCGAGGACGCGCACGAGCTTCTCCTGCGAGCCGAGGATCACGTCCGCCTCGGTGATGTCCGTCGTGCACATCGAGTGCTTCGGATCGTCCACGAACGGCTCACCGGTTCCCCGCGGCCGGGTCGCGGCCGAGCCCACAGCGGGAGAGGGGCGTCGACGCGCGCGGCCGATCCGCCGCACCCGCTCGAGCCAGGGGTAGAACACTCCGTCGACCATCGGCACGTACGTGCGCGGCGCGACCTGCACGCACTCGCGGTCACAGTGCTGGATGAAGGTGCACCGCTCGAAGATGTCGAGCGAGTCGAGTCGCTGCCGCCAGATCTCGGCGACGCCGAAGAACTGGTACCAGACGTGGGGCGAGGCCCAGGTGCTGAGGTGCGACTGGCGGTCGAAGGCGTCCTGCCCCTCGGCGCTGACGCGCGGCGGGCGGTCGTGGGCCGGGTCGACGTCCGTGTCCGCGGCGATCAACTCGGCGAGGTCCTCGATGGTGCGCTCCCCGAGGCGCCCGAGCTCGACGGCGCGCAGCCGCTCCTCGAGCTCCGGCCACATGCCGACGCCGCGGTAGTAGAGCACCAGGTGCTCGGTGGCGAAGAGCCGTGGCTTGTCGGCCTGAAACCGGTCGAGGAAGAAGACCACGCTCTGGTCGTCCACCCCGGCGACTTCGATCTCGACGTGATCGCCGACCCAGGCGACGGCGACGACGCGGGTCTGCCCGAGAGGGGCGACCCGGTCCAGGCCGAGCAGGGCCGCGAAGTGCGCGCGACTCCGGGGACCGCCGACCAGCGTCTTGCCCTGCAGGACGGCACGCCCGCCCGGGCTGCTGGCGTCGCGGCGGCTCACCTCCCCTCCGAGGGGGACGTCGCGGGCTCGTCCGTCACGCAGTCAGCATGCCTCCGGTGTCGAGGGTGGTCAAGCGAGGCAGCGGCGCGCACGCTCCGTTGCCGCCTCCGGGTCGGCTGCTATACTGAGCCAGTCGAGCGTGACGCGTTGCTCCTCGCCCGTCGAACAGTGAGCGAAGGTTCCGGTGCGGACTGGAGCACCAGCGACCGCCTCCGGCGCGCCGGGCCCGCGCCCCGCGCGGCGAGGCCGAGGTGAGGCCCGACGCCGATTCGGCCTGGCTGTGGGTGGGCCCGGCCTGCAACTGCCGCTGCACGATCTGTCCCGTGGACGCGGCGACGGCGCCGCCGGGCCTCGTCGCGGGGCAGATCCCGCGCGCCTTGCAGCGGCGGTCCGAGGCGCGGCGGGAGGGCGACGCGGGGCAACTCGCCGTGCTCGTGGGCGGTGAGCCGTTCGTCCGCCACGACGTGTTCGGCCTGCTGCGACGCATCCGGGAGGCCGGGCTCCTGCCGGGGCTGGTGACCAACGGGCGGGCGCTCTGCTACCCCGAGGCGCGGCGGCGCCTGGGCAACGCCGGGCTCGCCTACCTGCGCGTCCAGCTCTTCGGCTGGGAGGAGTCACACGACCAGGTGACGCGCGTCCCGGGCTCCTTTCGCCAGACCCTCGACGGGCTGCGCGCGCTGGAGGACGAGGGCGCCGCGGCGGATGCCAGCCTCGATGTCTCCCTGGCCCTCTCCCCCGACACGCTCGCCGACGCACCGGCGATGGTCGATCACCTCG
Source organism: Deltaproteobacteria bacterium (assembly GCA_016218785.1). Lineage (GTDB taxonomy): Bacteria > Myxococcota_A > Polyangia > JACRCY01 > JACRCY01 > JACRCY01. Next base: position 30,754 of record JACRCY010000058.1, on the reverse strand, counting down.
CCGCGCTCCTCTCGACGCCCGATCACCACCTCCTCCTGAGCGTGGCCGGCCTCGGCTCCGGGGCCGACCACGTCGTGACCCTGCAACGCGCGGTGGACGCCCTCGCGCGCTGGAACCACCAATCGTTCCGCCCGCTCCTCGTCTGGGAGGGGCTGCCGGATTGCCTGGTGACCGCGCCCAGCCACGTGGCGCGTCCGCCCTCGCGGCGCACCTGGTCAGGGGTCCGCTCGGCTCCCTCCGCGACGTGTCTCGGCGACCGGGGGCGGCCGCCGTCGTACCCGACCGACCACTGCGACGCCTGCCCGGCACGGAGGCGTTGCCGCGGCGTTCCCTTCGAGGGGTTCGTGCCGCGAGCCGCGGACGTGCCGGCACGAAGCGTGATCGCCAACTCCTTCAATTTCGTGCGCCAGGACGTCACCCTCCCCCTGGCCCCGACCCCCGCGGCGTGTACGGCCGATCGCGCTCCGGGAGTCGACCCGGCGCGCGCGCTCTTCCTCGCCGGCGACGGCGAGCTGACGCTCTACCGGACCGACACCGGAGACTTCTCGCTGAGCGAGGTGAGCCGGGTGAAGCACGACTTCGGCCACCTCTATCTCGACCGTTCGGCGACGGCAGCTCTCGACGACTTCGTCGACTCGATCCGCCGCGTGGCGCCGGACCCGTACTGCGATCCATGCGATCGGAAGGAGCGCTGCGGGCGGCGGTTCCGCGAGGTCGACGAGCCGCCTTTCCGCCGCGAGGAGCGCTGGATCGCCGGCTGGGTACACCGGCTGCGCGGACGCATCCTCGACGTCGGCTGCGGCGAGCAACTGTACCGTGCTCAGCTCGCCCCTCTCGTGCAAGCCGGATTGGTCGAGTACCACGGCCTCGATCCGGACGAGGCGGCCGTGAGTGAGCTCAGGCGCGCGATCCCCCAGGGTCGCTACCACGTCGGGGAGATCGAACGGTTCGAGCACGCGGCGGGCTACTTCGACCACGTCCTCTGCCTGCGCGCCCTCAACCACGTCACCGACGTCCGCGAGGCTCTCTCCCGCATGGTGGCCCTGACCCGGCCGCTCGGGACCCTCCTCATCGCCGAGTGCGTCCCGTTCGCCCTGCTGCGGAATTCCGGGCAGGTCGATTTCGCCGATCGGCAGCCGCGCGCCGGACACCAGCACCTGCGCAACTGGGACAGCTGGGAGGTGGCGCCCTTCCTCCGGCTCCACTCGCTGCGCACGATCTACCATCGACCCGTGTCGGCGCTGACCAACAACCAGTGGGTGCTCCACCTGCTGCGGGAAGGTGCCCCGCGGCGCCACGTTCCCCAGCGCGAGACGGCGACGTGACCACGGACCGGCCGGTGGCGCACGTGCGGATCGTGGGGCTGCATCGCCGCCTCGTCGACGCGGATGCCGGGCCGACGCCAAGCCTCGGCGGCTACGGGGATGCGCTCGCGCAGGCACCCTACAGCCTCGCCGCGGCCTACCTGAAGGCCGCCGGCGACGCCACGCCGGAGATCCAGCGGGACTGCCGCATCGAGATCTTCGATCTGGTCGACGACTCGTTGCCCGCCGACACCGAGGCACCGCACGAGGAGTTCCGCCTCAGCGAGCGCCACGTGGAGCAACTCGCCGCCGGCGATCCCGACGCCGTCTGCTTCTCGGCCTACTGCTGGAACGTCGACGCGATCCTCGAGGCCTGTGCGCGGCTCAAGCAACGGCGACCCGAGACGCTCACCGTCGTCGGCGGCCGCGCCGTCGAGGACATGGCGCCGGCCCTTCTGCGCGATCACGCGACCCTGGACCACGTCGTCGGCGGGGAGGCCGAGCGCTCCTTCGTCGAGCTGCTGGGCCGGTGGCGCGCGACCGGCCTCCCCCTCGCGCACGACCTGCCACCGGGGGTCTTCGGCCGCAGCCCGTCGGGAGACGTGGTCAGCGGCCCCCCGGCCGAGCTGGTCGCGGACCTCGATACCATCCCGTCGCCCTACCTCGCCGGAATCGTGCAACCCGCGCCCGAGGGGATGATGCTGGAGCTGTCGCGCGGGTGTCTCAACCGCTGCGGCTACTGCGCCTGGAACTCGGCGAAGACGCGCCGGGCCTTCTCGCAGGCACGCCTCGTCGACGAGCTCCGCTGGGCGCTCAGGAACGAGGTGCGGCACGTCACCCTGATCGACTCGGCGATCAACTACGAGCAGAGCACGCTCGAGCGCTTCGTGGCCGCGGCCGAGGCCGCGGACCCCGGGCGGGAGCTCCGCTACACGTACAACCTCCGCCACGAGCTGCTCACGCCGGCGCAGGTCGAGCTCCTGGGACGGCTCCGGGCCCAGCAGGTGCTCCTGGGGATGGAGTCGCTGTCCGAGGGCGCGATGCGGCAGAGCGACCGGGAGCCCCTCGACCGCGGCCGCTTCCAGGCGGCCCTGCGGCTGCTCCGGCGGCTGGCGCCGGACCCGGCCGCGTCGCCGCCGACGGTCGTCGGCGTGGTGCTGGGGCTCCCGGGTGACACGCTCGACGGGTTCCAGCGGACCATGGACTACCTCGGGGAGCTGGCGGCGGAGCCTGCGGGGTCGCCGATCGGGGCCGTGCTGGTGTCGCTGCTCCAGGTCTTCCCCGGCACCACGCTGTGGCGACGACGCGCCGAGCTGGGCATCCGCGTCCCCGGGCGCGGGATCCCCTACGTCCTCGAGGTCGGCACCTTCCCGCGGATCGATCTGCAGCGCGCGCTCTCGTACCTCAACAAGCTGCGCGTGTGCCGCCCGCTGTTCGTCAAGCGACCCGAGGGGGCCTACACCCTCCACGACCCGAGAGCGCCCGGGCCGGCCGACGATCTCCGCCGCCTCGTCGCGCCGAGGGTGCCGGGGGCCTTCCGGGCGGGGTGGATGCTCCGCGCGCTGACGCCGTTGCTCGACGGTGACGGGGTCGCCGTGCTCACCTTCGGGCGGCACACGGGAGAGGCGGTCGTCTGCGTGCGCCTCGATCGCCGCAACGCAGCGAGCCCCTGCTTCGCGCACACCTCGCGGTTCAACGTCTACTACCAAGGTGACGTGCCCAGGCCACTGCGCGGCCCGGGGCTCGATGCTCTGATGCGGGAGGTAGTCGGTCTCCTGCGTCGCAACGAGGGCACGTGGGGTTGATGCCGAGCCCGCCGCGAGTGCTGTTCGTGAACCCGCCCGTGAAGCTGCCGCGGGTCTTCGCGCACTACCCGACCTTCTCGAACATCGGCATGCTCTACAACGCCGCCGTCGTGGAGCAGGCGGGACTCGCCGGCGCCGTGGTCGACGCCTACTACCTGCGCGACCGGCTGAACTGCCGCGCCCTCCAGACCGACGTGATGCACGTCGGCGTGGAGCTGGACGACCTCGCCGCAGCCACGGCCGAGCACGGTGCCGAGGCGGTGGTCATCGTCTCGACGATGTTCTCCGACCTCCACCGGCTCGGGGAGACCTACGTACGCGAAGTGGCCACCGCGCTCCGGCGCAGCCACCCGCAGGCGGCGCTCCTGGTGGCCGACTGCCACGTCTGCGGCATGAACTACTTCCCGTATGACCCGGTCCGGCTGCTCGAGCAGGTCCCGGAGCTGGACGCCGTGGTGCTCGGCGAGGGCGACGCGAAGCTCGTGGAGGTGCTGCGCCGGCTGACGGCGCGCGCTCCCCTCGACGGGATCCCGGAGGTCGCGTTCCGGGCCGACGGGCAGGCCCGGCTCAACCCCGGCACGGCGGCCCCGACCCGCCCGCTCGACGCGCTGCCCCCGCCGGCCTTCCACCTGCTCGACATGGAGCGGTACTTCTCCTGCATCGCCGACGCGGTACGGACGGACCTCGTGCACGAGTACCACGCCCCGGGACGGTTCCTCCCGCTGCTAACGAGCCGCGGCTGCGTCTACTCGTGCAGCTTCTGCACGCAGCAGGTGCTGCGACATCCCTGGCGCGCTCACTCCGTCGAGTACCTCGCCCCCATGATCCGCGAGCTGGTGGCGCGGTACCGGGCCGACCGCGTCTTCTTCCTCGACAACAACATCTCCGTGGATCCGGAGCGGTTCCGGCAGCTCGTGGAGCTCCTCGCCGCCGAGGGGATCGCCTGGGACGCGGTGAACGGCTACCGCGCCGACGGCCTCACGACGGAGACGCTCGCCCTCATGCGCCGGGCCGGCAACGCCAAGGTGACGGTCTCGGCCGAGTCCGGCGACCCCGAGGTCCTGCGGAGCATCGTGCAGAAGCGGCTCGACCTCAAGGCGGTCATCGGGGTCGCGCGCACGTGCCGTGACCTCGGGCTCCCCAGCCAGGTTCACTACGTCATCGGCCTGCCGGGCGAGACCAAGCCCCAGATCAACAACACCCTCGAGTTCGCCACCATGCTCCACGAGGAGCTCGGCGCGCTCCCCCTCATCCAGCACGCCATCCCGTTCCGCGGCACGGCGCTCTACCGGGAGTGCGAGGCGCGGTCGTGGTTCGATCCCCACCCCGACACGATCCCCCTCTGCGAGCTCGAGACGCGTCCGGTCATCCGCACGCCGGACTTCACCCCCGCCGAGGTGCTGCGCTTCAAGCGCAACGCCCGGTTCCTCATAGACGCCCGCGAGACACTCGCGGTCGTCGACCTCGGCGCCCCGTGCAACAGCCGTTGCCTCCATTGCGAGCGCACCGCCCCCGCCGCCACCCCGCCGTCGGACGAGGAGCTGCTCGCCCTGATGCGCGAGCGACATGGCCGGGGCGCCGTGGAGCTCCTCGTCAAGGGCGGCGAGCCGACGCTGCGACCCGAGACCCTCCTGTGCCTCGCGCGCGAGGCGCGCGCGGTGGGCTACCGGCACGTCACGCTCGCCACGAACGGTCGCATGCTCGGCTACTTGCGCCTGGCGCAAGGCCTCGCCGAGGCGGGCATCGACCGCGTCGTCACGTCGGTGCACGCGCCGGGGGCCGCCGAGCACGACCGCATGGCCGGCGTCACCGGGGCATGGCACCAGACCCTCGCCGGCATCCGCAACGCCTCGCAGCAGGGGATCACGGTGGAGGTCACGGTGCGCCTGACTCGCGCCGGCTTGGCGGTCGTCGGGGAGACCGTCGACCTGCTCGCGGCTCGCGGCATCCGCACCGTGCACCTGCGCTACCCCGCGCCGCGCGGGAACGTGCTGGAGAACCGCGACGACATCCTCCCGTTCCCGGCGGCAATGCCCACGATCGTGTCCGTCCTGCGCGACTTCCCGCGCCTGGACCTCTCCATCCAGGGCGTGCCGTTCTGCCTCCTGCCGCCCGAGCTCCGCGAGCGCGCGGCGCCGCTCCCGTTCTTCAGCTTCCCCGAGCTGCGCCGACTGAAGGCGAAGCACGTGGATCGTTGCCGCGCTTGCACCGAGCTCGTGCTCTGTCTCGGTCTGTGGCGCGAGGAGTTCGAAGCTCTCTACCGCCAGTCGGAGGCCCTCGCGAGATGGTCCCCGGAGGTCGCATGACCCCCGCGGACGCTGGCGAGCCCCGGCCGGCGGGGCCGCCCTGGCTCCGGACCCTGGTGGCCGCGGCCGAGCGGGCCGGGGTCGCGGTCGTGTCTGCCTCAGCCCTCAACGGGGTGCTCACGCTCACCTTGCGCGGCACCAGCAGCCGGCCGCTCGAGGTCGAGGTCAAGCCGCTGGATCCCGCGGGGAGGTACATCCTGCGCACCGCGCGCTACGGCCTCTGCTACCGCGGATCCGCCCGTCTGTCCCCGAACCAGCTCGGCCAGCTGCACGACCTCGTGGGCGTGCTGCGCGCCCTCGAGGCCGGCTTCCCGCGAGTGCTCGAGGCGAAGGTCGGGGTGGACGCCCTCGCGGCGACCACCGGCGCCTCCGGCCCTGCCGGCTTCTCGTGGTGCGGCATCGAGCGGCTGGTGAGCCCGACCGGCGAGGCCGTGTCCACGGAGGTCCTCCTCCGCCTCACCTCGCGCTGCAACCAGGCGTGCCCGTTCTGCTCGGCCCCCCCGCCCCACGCGGAGCCGACCATCGAGGCGGTGCTCGCGTGGCTCGACGCAGCCGTCACGCAGTTCCCGCGGATGATCGCGACGCTCACGGGCGGCGAGCCCACCCTGTGGCCAGGGCTCGCCGAGGTCGTCGACCGACTCCTCGCCCGGCCCGAGCTGCTGCAGGTCAAGATCCAGACCAACGCCGTAGGATTCGCCGACGCCGCCGCGCTCCCACCGTGGCCGCCCTCGCGTCGCCTGGCCTTCTTCGTCTCCTTCCACGGTGCGCGGCCGGACGTCTACGACCTGTGCGTTGGCTCGAGCGGCCAGTTCGACCGCGCGGTCGCCGGCATCCGCAACCTCCTCGCCGCCCAGCACGACGTGGTGCTGAACCTGGTCGTGAACCGCCACAACGTCGACCACCTCGACGAGTGGGTCGGCGCCGTGCCGCAGCTCTTCGGTCCCCGGCCCCCGCGCATCCATTTCTCGATCACGATGTGCCCGGACCACCGGCCCGCTGCCCCGGCCGTGCTCGTGGCCTACACGGAGCTCGCACCCAAGCTCCAGGCGGCGGCGCGCCGCGCCTCCGCGATCGGCGTCGTGTGCGAGCCGCTGCTCAGCTCGTCGCACGCGTCGATTCCCGCCTGCCTCGTCGACGCCAGCCTGCGGCGCCGGGGCGGCGGCAACGAGGCCGCGGGCGGCGCCGTACCGGTCCAGCGGGACGCCGAGATCGGCATCGAGGACACGCGCAAGCCCTGGGTGAAGGCGAAGCGCTGCGCTCAGTGCTCGCAGACGCGGTGGTGCCTCGGCCTGCCGCGCGCCTACGTGCTGCGCTTCGGCCTCGCCGAAGTCGAGCCCATTGCATAGCCGCCGGGCACCTGCGGACCGACGCCGTGGTTGCTCGGTGCGCCTTCGACAACCCGCGGGAGATCGCGGAGAATGAACGAGTCATGATGCCGAAACGCCTCGCGCTTGCCGGCACGGCGGTGCAGCACCCGGGCACCGGCCCCGAGGCGCGGCGGTACAACCTGGCTCTCCCGGCGCTCGCCGCCTACGCCGCGGGCCGGCGTCCCGACGTGGAGGTGGCGATTCGGGAGTTCCCGCTCGACCTCGCCGACCCCGTCCTCCCCACGCGGGCCGCCGAGGAGATCCTGGCCTCGGATCCCGAGGTCGTGGGCATCTCGCTCTTCTGCTGGGATCTGGACGCCTTCGAGCCCGTGGTTCGTCGAGTGAAGCAACTGTCGCCGCGGGTGCGCATCCTCGCCGGCGGCCCGTCGGTCACCTTCGCGCCGCGGGCCACCCTGGAGCGATTCGCGGCCCTCGACGCCGTCGTGCTGGGCGAGGGCGAGGAGACGCTCGCCGAGGTGCTGGAGCGCGGCCTCGGGGACGCGGGCGCGATCCCGGGCCTCGCGTGGCGCGAGGCCGACGGCAGCCTCCGCGAATCGGCGCCCCGACCACCGATCGCCGACCTCGGCACGCTCCCCTCCCCGTACCTCGGCGGCCTCATCGATCCCCCGCGCAGCAACCTCATGCTCGAGTACTCCCGCGGCTGCGTCTTCCGATGCAAGTACTGCGCCTGGAAGAACTTCATGGGAAAGGTGCGGTATTTCGCGCCCGCCGTGATGCGCGATCAGGTCCGTTTCGCCGTCGAGCGGCGCTGCGACCACGTGTTCATCCTCGACTCGGCGCTGAACTTCGACGAGGCCCGCATGGGCGCGCTGGCGGAGGCCATCCGCGCCGAGGTCCCGGGCCAGCGCGTCGCCTTCAGCTTCTTCATCAGCCACCAGCACTTCCGCCAGGAGCAGGTCGAGATCCTCTCCGGCATCCGACCGCACGAGCTCAACGTGGGGCTCGAGAGCGTGGACCCCGCCGTGCTCCGCTCCATCGGACGCAGCCCTCTCGACGAGAGCCGGTTCGAAGGCGCGATCGAGTCGCTGAGCGTCCTCGGGCCGGTGACGATCTCGGTGATCCTAGGCATCCCGGCGGACAGCCTCGACGGGTTCCGCCGGACCCTCGACTACCTCGCGCGGCTGCGCGTGCGCGGGCGGCGCGACCGGATCAAGGCGGTCCGCGTGTTCTGGATGATCGTGACGCCCGGGTCGGCCTTCGACGCACAGCGCGGCCAACTCGGGATCGAGACGGTGCGCCCAGGCGCTCCCTACCTTCGCGCCAGCACGAGCTTCCCGGAGCGGGATCTGGCGCGAGCGGTGCGCTTCATGATGGAGCACGAGGCGCGAGACCTCTTCCTGTGGGAGGATCCTTGGCCCGGTCGGCACCTGGCGGGCCTCGAGGATCTGACGCCGCCTTCGGCCCCGGCGGCCCGCCTCGGCCTCGAAGGCGATGGGGCGCTCGACCTCGGCACCCTGTTGCCCGATCTCGCGCCGGGAGCCGAGGTGGCCGAAGGGTGGGTCCTGCGGGGGAGAGCCTCGATGGCGGGGTGGCCGGTGCTGCGCCTCGAGAAGCAGGGCCGGCAACTCGAGGTCCAGGTCCGGCGACGGGACGAGGCGCGCCCGTGCTTCCTCCGGACGCCGCGGCATGATCTCCTGTGGCTGGCGCCGCGAGGCGATCCGGACGATGGCTCCCTGGGTAGCGATCCATCGGTCGGTCGTTTGCTGAAGTGGATCGCCGCCGCGATCGAGAGGCACGAGTGAGCCCGACGCCTCCCGCCGGCAGGCAGGTCGTCCTCGTCCACTGCCCCCCGCACGGCGAGGTCGAGTTCCTCAACATCGGCCTCGCCTACCTCCAGGCGGTCCTCCAGCAGGCCGGCCACCAGACGCTCTGCCACGACATCTCCTTCGCGGAGCACCACGCGGGGACCGACTTCTACGACGACTACATCCTCGAGCTGTCGCGGCGGATCGGCGGGGGCGTGGGGGACGGCGTCGACCCGCGCTTGCTCCTGGAGGTGGTCCACCCCGAGGCATTTGATCGACTCCCGCCTCTCGCCGAGACGATCGTGCGGAAGGCGGACCAGCACCTGCTCCGCATCCGCGACGGCGGTGAGGTCTTTCTCTTCTCGCTCAACGTCCTCACGCAGTACTTTGCCGCCGCCCTCGCCAGTCGGCTGCGGAAGCTCGGCAAGCGGACGGCCGCCGGGGGGCCGAACCTCGGCTGCGAGCCGCTCCGCAACCTCCTCCTCCGGGCCGGCGTCTTCGACGCAGTCGTGGTCGGCGATGGCGAGGGGGTCGTGGCACCGCTCGTGGAGCAACTCGAGAGCCGGGCGGAGCCGGTCCCGCTGCCGGGTGTCTACCGGCTCACGACGGACGGAGCGGTGACGGGCAGCCCCCCGGCCGCGCCGCTGCCCGTGGACTCCCTGCCCCGCCCGTCCCTCGCCGGGATGACCCTCAACAACTTCGTGCCGATCCTGGCGAGCCGCGGCTGCGCGCGGCGCTGCGCCTTCTGCTCCGAGACGAGCAAGGCGCGGTTCCGCCAGCGGACCGCGGCGGCGGTGGTCGCGGAGATGGAGTGGGCGGCCGCCAGCTACCACAACCAGAACTTCCATTTCCACGACGATCAAATCAACGGGTCAGCCGCCTGGACGGACGAGTTCTGCGAGCTCCTCGTGGAGCGGCGCCACCGCTTCACCTGGGAGAGCTTCTGCGGGCCGGAGGGGCTCACGCCCGCGCGGCTCGACGCCATGCGCCGCTCCGGCTGCGTGCTGCTCAAGCTCGGCGTGCAGAGCTTCTCGGACCGGGTGCTCCAGCTCATGCGGCGGCGGCCGGACCCCACGGCGATCAAGGAGACGATCCTCCACGGCGCGCGGATCGGCGTGTCGATGCGCTTCGACATGCTGACCTGCTTCCCCGGAGAGACCGACGAGGATCACCGCCTCAACCTCCAGGTCCTCAAGGAGATCTACGCCCAGACGGCCGAGGTCCACTTCTCGCCCAACCCCTTCTACCTCTCCATCGGCTCCGAGACAGAGATGCATCCGGATCGCTTCGGGATCCGCGTGGAGCACTTCGACCCGGAGACGCTCCCGGCGACGCTCGGCGACCTCGTGCGGGCCTCGGGCCACTTCCCCATCGGCTTCGCCTACGGGATCGGTCCCGATACCGTGCGCCAGCGCATGGACGACCTGGGCGCGGTCCTGAAGCAGCGCGGGATCGACTACCTGTACCTGGGCCAGAAGCAGCGCCCTACCGGAGGCCCGCGTCCCGGCCGACGCGGCGGGCCCACCGGGACGACCCGCTGAAGGGAGGCGCCACTCCGCGCTTCAGCTCGTGAGGAGCACGATCCCGGTCGGGCTGAGCCCGACCGGTACTCGGTGGACCTCCTTGGACCTGTCGAGATCCACCAGCGACAGGGAGTCGTCGCACCGGTTCGTCACGAGCGCGCTGCACCCGTCCGGGGTGATGGCCACCATGGCGGGCCCAGCCCCGACCGTGATGCGCGAGAGCGGCTTGAGGTCGGGAAGTCGCACCACCGTGAGGGTGTTCCACTCGGAGTCGGTCACGAGGGCGCGTTCGCCGTCCGGCAGGAAACGCACGCCCATGTGCAGCGACCCGATCGTCCTTTCGGCCGCGACCGATAGCCGCTCGAGATCGACGAGGGTGACGGTCGGCGCGAGGAAGCTGCCGACGAGCGCCCAGCGTGAGTCCGCGCTGCTGGCGAGCCCCAGCGGGCCGTCCGGGATGCGGACCGCGCCGAGGGGCTGCGGCTGCTGCAGGTCGTAGACGCTCAGGTCGTTGCTCTCCTCGTTCGACACCAGGAGCAGCCGCTCGTCGGGCGTGACGAGGACCTCGCAAGGACCACGGCCCGCCTCCAACCGATCTCGCCGGGACCACGTGCTGGTCTCGTAGACCGTGACCGAGTTGGCGAACTCGTTGGCGACGAAGAGCAGGCCGCGTGACGGAGCACAGGCCAGCCCCGCGGCGCCGCGCTCGGCCGGGAGGATCCCCACCGTCGCTCCGCTGGGGGCGTGGTGCAGCCTCACCTCGGCGCCGTCGCTGCAGCCCACGGCGAAGAGGTCCGCCGCCACGGCCACCGCGGTCATCGGCGTCTCGCCGGTGGCGCAGAGGCGCACGCGCTCGAGCGTGGGGAATCGCAGCACGTCGATGCGGTCGCTACCGGTGGACACCGCACAGGCGAGCGTCTCGGTCACGGGGACCAATCGTGATCCGAGAGCGCGGGCTTGTCAAACGGCGCGCTGCCAGACCACATCGCGAGACCCAACGATCCGCTCCGGGCGGGCACAGCCCGCCCTACGCTCACTTCGGGGCTGCCGCCCCGGACCCCACCGCCGGCGGGTTTCGAGATGTGCACCGACCGCCCCCCTCCGCGCCCGCGAGCGGAACCCCGCCGCGCGCGTGGTCACGTCTCGTTCGCGCCGATGAGCTCCACGACCTGCTCCAGGAGGTGCCCGAGGGCCTCGAGGGCGGCATGGCTGCGGGGACGGCCGCGGTAGTAGACGCTGTGGGACCGGGTCTGGGCGAAGGCCGGCCGGCGGTCATCGCGCGCCGCGATGGTGACGTGGATGGCGGTGCCAGGCGTGCCAGGGGCCGGCTCGAAGCAAGCCGTCGCCAGACCCTCGGAGGGTGGCGCGGCGCGCATCTCCACCAGGACCCAACCCCCACGGGTCTCGCCGACCCGCCACGGCCGCAGCAGCGCTTCCTGCGGCGCCAGCTCCCCGGCCGCGTGCGCCACCGCGGTCTCTCCCAGCGCCATGGCGACGACTGCGCGGTGGATCTCCTCGCACCGGAATCGCGGGTCGCGCTGCGCCTTCTCGACGAGGAGGCGGGCCGCCGCCTCGAGCTCCTCGGGCGACCAATCACGGCTCTCCAGGAGGTAGGGCGTTCCGCGAGGCTCGATGCGGAAACCGTAGCGCTCCCTGAGCTCGGCGAAGCGAGTGCCGGGCAAGACGGCGAGCCAGAAGCAGCACACGAAGTTCACGGCGTCGGGCTGCCGCTGCAGCAGCCCCTCGAGGTACTCGAGGGTCGACGCGAAGCCCGCCAGCGAGTCGTCTGGCAGCCCCGACATGATGCTCAGGGTGACCCGGTGTCCGGCGGCGCGCAGTCCCGCGAGCTTCTCCTCGAAGGTGGACGGGTCGAGGGGCGGCTTGCCGCAGGCGCGGAGCGCGGCGGCGTTGGTCGACTCGAGCCCCATGATGATCTCGTCGCAACGGATGCGCGCGAGGATCTCCAGCTGCTCCGCGTCGAGCTCCTCGTGCCGCAGGAATAGCGACAGGGACAGGCGCCCCTCCGGATCCTCGGCACGGATGGTGTCGCAGAGGCTGCGCAGCTGCCCGGTGTCGTGGTTGACGGCCGTGTCGCAGAAGTTGACCCCCCGGTAGCCGTGCTCGCGCGCCCAGCGGATCTCTTGCGCAATGCGCGCGGGCTGCTGGTAGCGAAGCTGGCCCGCGCGCGTCGACCAGGAGCAGAAGCCGCAACGGAAACGGCAGCCACGGGACGGCTCGATGAGCAGGCTCCGTGCCCTCGGCCGCAGCGTCCTTGTAAGGTACGGGGAGGGCAGCGCGGAGAGATCCTCCGGCGCATCCTCTGCCGGGTGCTCGGAGACTCGCCCGTCGGCTCCACGGCAGGCTACGTTCGGGACCTCCGCGGGCGCGCGGAAGCGCTGCCGGCACAGCGCGGCGAACGCGAGCTCGCCCTCGCCGCGCACGATGATGTCCACCTGCGGGTGGGCCTCGAGCAGGGCGCGCGCCTCATGCGAGACGGAGGGGCCACCCATGACGATCAGCAACTCGGGGAGCTCGCGTCTGAGCCGGGCGGCCGCGTCGAGGAAGAGGTCGAGGCTCCAGCAGTAGGTGGAGAAGCCGACCACGTCCGGTCGCTCGGCCAGGATCTCTTGCAACTGCTCCTCGATGAGCGAGAGCTGGGAGCGGCCGACAGGGAATTCCTTGAGGCCGATCTCCAGCCCGGCCGCCACGTCGGGATCCGCGAGCGCGCAGGCCTTGAGGAGCCCGATAGCGTAGCTGTAGCTGTCGGCGGCGAAGTCTCTCGACCCCGTGGCATCGAGGCTGCCGATGGCATGCTCGGCCGGAGTGCCGGCGCAGAGGACGACCCTCACGAGTCCGCCCCATGGCGCCGCGCGTCGGCCGTGTGCGCCGACAACCAGGCGAGGCGCTTCGCCGCCGCGCGGATGTCGAGCTCCGAGAGATGCTCGGTGCGGTAGAACGGCCCCGGGTCGTTCGGACTGAGGTTGAAGTAGTCCCGCAGGTTGCGCACCCTCAGGGTGACCCCGAACTCGTGCGGAGACTCGAAGAGCGGCGACCCCGGGTCGAGCACCATGGGGCACACCGAGACACCGGCACCGGCGTCGACCAGATCCTTGGCCAGACTGGTCGTGCGTTCGATCATGCCCGTGGTCTCGCCCGGCAGCCCGACCGTGAAGAACGCGTGGGTCTCGAATCCGGCGGCGCCGGCCCCGCGCACGGCCTCGAGGAGCGCCGCGTTGGTGAAGTGGTAGCCGCGGTGCCGGCGACGCAGGTCCTCGTCGCCGCACTCGGGCGAGATCACCAGCATGGAACCCGGCTCGCAGGTACGAGTCAGGCCCTGGAGGAGCTCTGCCGTGGGGAGCGACCAGCAGTCGAACACCAAGTGCCAGCACCGGCCGGCCGCCTGCTCGGCGCTCAAGATGGCGGTGTACGCGGTCCGGCTGGCCGTCGGGTCGAACGAGACCCGCCAGGTGCGGGCGCCGGCGGCCCAGGCCTCCGCCAGATCGCGCCGCACCTTGTCGTCCGGGTAGAAGAAGAACCCGCATCGTCCGCTGATGGTCTGCTGCGCCCCGGCCCCGCCGCCGCAGCAGGTGCAGCGCACGGGGCAGCCCCGCCCGGGATTGTAGAAGAAGGTGTGGGAGGGCGTCGGCGAGGCGCGGCCCTCGGAGAAGTCCGAGTAGAGATGGCGCTCGAGGTAGGCGGCGCTGTGGCGCAGATGCTCGAAGGCCGCGTGGCGCAGGCCCGCGGCGTTGTGCTCGTCGACCTGCCAGCTGAGCGGGTTGAGCCGGACCTCGCCCCGCTCGCGCCAGGCGAGGTTGGGCACCGTGCCCAGGTCGTCGGGGCCACCGGCGACGGCGGCGCAGAGCCGCACCGCGGGCAGCTCGCCGTCACCGCGGATCACGTAGTCGACGGCCGCGAAGTGCTCGAGCAGCTCGCGGGCGAAGTACGAGGCCGTGTAGCCGCCCACCGCGATCACCACGCCGGGGGCCCGGCGCCGGAGGGTCTCGGCCAGGAGCAGCGCCGGCCTCACCTGCGCGTGCCAGTGGAGCGTGATGAAGACGATGCCGGCCCCGGTCGCGAGGACGTCGGCCGCCGGGTCGAAGCCGGGGCTCGTGTCGCGCTCCAGGCCGAGGTGAACGACCTCCGTGGGCACGCCGCTGGCCGCCAGGAGGTCGGCGATGGAGAGCAACCCCATCGGCATGGCCATGATCTCGGCCTGCTGCCGGAGGAGGCGCGGGGGATGCAGCATCAATGCCGACGCCGGGCTCTTCACTGGCCTATCGCACCACGGCACATAGGTAGCATCCGCGGCGCGGGTTGACCAGTTGCGCTTATGGACGGACGCCCGGTGCCTGTGCCTCGCCAGAACTCGTAGTTCCCGAGATCATTGACGGTTCGCCCGTCGCCGCCGCGAGCTGGCGGCCTACGCTGGCGCCGCCCCGATCAGCCCCAGCCATGCACACCACTCCCTGGGCGCGGCGGTGGCCCTCCCCCCGCCGGCGGCCCCGCGCGCCGCGGGCGGCACCGCCATCACGCGTTACACGCTCGCGGCCGCTCCCGGGGCACACGGGCTCGCCGCTACCGGGTGGGTCCCTGGACACCGGTGTTTCCGGTGGAACTGGTACCCGGCGTCACCGGTGGCGACACACACGTCTCCCGACGGAGTCGACTCCGGACAACCGACGACTCGGCATAACAGGTGGCGCACGATCTTCTCGGCCACTTCCGGGTCGAGGACGACGGCCACGAGACCCATGCGACCGCCGCATGGACGATGTAGACTGCGACCTGTGACGGCCGTGTCGCTCCTGCTCGTCGAGGTCATCGTCACCAATCGTTTCCACCGGGCATGGCTCCTGCCGTACGTCCAAGGCTTCGTGCGCGGCCGGATGGTCGGCACCGACTGGGTGCGCTTCGGGGTCCCCGCGAGCTGCCGGCTCGACGCTGCCGGGCCGGGGGTGGACTTCAGCGTCGAGGATCGCCGTCGCCTCGTGGAGATCCTGACGTCCACGCGCCCCACGCACGTGCTGTTCAGCCACCCGCCGGGCGGCGAGCTGGCGCGCCTGCTCGCCGTCCTGGGGGAGCGGCCGCGCTACGGGATGCTGGAGGCCGGCCACTGGCAACTCGGGGCGGGCGACGAGTGCTTCGAGGCGGTGGACGCGACGGCCCCGGCGCTGTGCCGGTTCCTCGGTCTCGAGCCGCACGCGGCGGACCCCGGGCGCCTCATTGCCGTGCGACCCGACTACGGGTGGAGGGCCGGCAATGTCGCAACGGCGAGGACGCAGCCCCTGCCGTTCGTGGTGTGCGGGCAGGAGTGCACGTACGCGCGAGCCTTCGCCGACAATCCTCGGCTCGCCGGTCTCGATCACTCGGGCTGCCTGCGCAGCGGCGGCTGCTCCTTCTGCACCAGGAAGAGCCCCGACCCGACGTGGCGCCCCGACACGGTCGCGTCCATGCGGCTCCAGCTCGAGGCCCTGGTCGAGACTCACCCGCCCTACCCCCGGCTCGCGATCCGCATGGTCGGCGAGCGACTACTCGATGAGGTCGAGCAACTGGCGCAGCTCGCCCGGTCGCTGAGCATGCCGGGTGCCGACTTCCTGCTCGACGCGCGTGCCGACCGCCTGCTCGCGTGCCGCCCGGCGCTGGAGCGGGCGCTGCGCTCGCTGGCCGGCAGCTCGCACAAGCTGCACGTGTGTCTGGTCGGGATCGAGAGCTTCGTCGGAGAAGAGCTCGACCTGTTCAACAAGGGCATCGGGTGGGGCGAGAACCTGCTGGCGGCTCAGACCCTCTTCGAGCTCGAGGCGCTCTACCCGCGCGAGTTCGGCTTCCACGCGCACGGCGGCTTGAGCCTGATCCTGCTCACGCCGTGGACCAAGCCGGAGCACCTGGCGCTCAACCTGGCGATGAGCGGGTCGGGGGGGCTCGAGGGCGTCTGCGGCAAGCTGCTCACGTCGCGGCTGCGACTGTACCCCGGCTTGCCGCTCTTCGCGCTGGCCAAGCGCGACGGGCTCCTCGTCCCCGCCTACCCCGACCGACTGCTCGACACCGCGGGGCGCGAGTTCTATGCCGACGAGACGCCCTGGCGGAGCGCCTGCGCCGCGCTCGACGCCGTGGCCAGCTTGTTCCTACGCATCGACGAAGGCGTCGGCGGTCAGGGGGACGCGCTGGCCGCCGACGTCGAGGCGCTCCGGCGGGAGGTACCGGCCGCTCGAGATCGCCTGGCGCTCGCGGGAGCCCTGGTCGACGCGGTGATCGAGGCCCCTGATCGCGTCGAGCCCCGGGAACTCCTCGGTAGGGCCCGTACCTGGCTCGCGACGGACGACTCACGGGTGGAGGTCCCCCCGGCGGCCGTAGCGGAGCGCTCAGGGCCCGCCGCGCCGGCCGGCGATGCCCTCGGACCATCGTGCTCGCACTACCTGGCGTTCGAGATCGGGGCCAAGCCCGTGATCCGGCTCGAGCCCGGCGAGACGCCTGACGCGGCGTGGCTGCAGCGATTCGCGCCAGTCGTCGAGTACCGCCGCCTGCCAGGCACGACGGCCCGTGAACTATTCATCGGCCGCGACAGACGACAGGTGGAGGTAGCCGTGCGCCTGACCACGGCGGAGGAGGAGTGCGCCGACGAGACCGCCTCGCTCGCGACCGCCGAGGAGCTCGGGAGGCTGCTCGGCTATCCACGGTGCTGTACCCGGAAGTTCGCGAGCACTCCGAATCGCGAGCGAAGGAGCTACACTTGGCACTCGATCCGGTTGCGTCTGGCCCAGCCCGGCGCGGTCCCGTGGCTGCCCAACCCGGCCAGCGGCGCCTGGATCTCGCACCTCCCCTGTTCGCTCACCTGTGGCGAGACGCTCGCGGGGGCCGAGGCGCTGGTCGCTGCCGCCCGTGAGCGCTGGGGCGCGGCGGCGGTCGAGGAGTCGCTGCGCAGCCTGCGCAACCCCTGGGCGATGCTGGTCGGCGAGCGAGAGGGAGCGCTCGAGCTGGTGACGGACGACGATCCGCGCGCGCGTTTCCGCTATCGACCGGGGAGGGTCAGCGGGGGAGGGTATCTCCTCCGCCTCGTCGCCGAGGGCGACGAGATGGTCGTCGAGGAGCAGAACCTGCTGGTGCTTCGCCGGGGCAGACTGCACGCGGCGGTGGGCGGCCGGGTCTTCTTGTGGTGGCACGAGGCGGCCGTCCAGCCCGAGCTCTGGCGGCGGCTGGCGGACCTGCGGTTCTGCGCCCGCCGGCCCACGGCCGAGGGCGAGGAGCGGCGGTGGGTCGCGTCCTTGCCGCGGCCGTACCAGGCGGACCCGGTGACGACGGCGGGATTCCTGGCCGTGCGCGGCCCCTGCGACCTCCAGTGCGCCTGGTGCAGCGACCACACCGAGCAGGCCGCCGGGGAGCACGACCGACACGACGACGTGCGGCGCCAGATCGAGCTACTCCACGAGCGAGGCGCCTCGAGCATCGGCTTCGGCTCCCACCTGGAGCCGGCCACGCATCCCGCGCTGCCCGAACTCATCGATCTCGCCCGCCAACGTGGCTTCTCGCGCATCCACCTGTCGACGACGGGCATGCGCCTGGCGGAGGCCGGCTTCGCGGCGGACCTCGCGCGGCGTGGTCTCACCGACGTCTTCTTGACCTTCATCAGCTTCGATCGCGAGCTGTCGGACCTCCTCTTCGGCCTGGCCGGCGCGACCGAGGCCAAGCTCGCCGCGCTCGAGAACTGCCGCCGGCTTGGGCTGCGGGTGCGGCTCGCGACCATGTTCCTGCGGCCGGCCATGGCGAGCATCGTGGCGGACTGCGGACGGATCGCCGGGCTCGGGGCGGATGGCCCGCACCCCGCGGTCACGCACGGCTGCCTGATGCACTTCGTCGCCGGAATGGACCGCAAGCGCGTCGACCTGCTCTGGCCGCGACTGGGCGAGGTCGCCTGGGCCATGCGCGAGATCAGACGCCGGGTGCCGGACTTCAGGCTCCGTGCGGCCGACGTTCCGCTGTGTGCGCTGCGGATGATCCCGGGACTCGAGTTCGTCGCCGCTGGTGACCACGCACGGGGCCCCGCGTCGAGGGGCGCGCAGCCACCGGAACTCTGCGGCGGCTGCGACCTGACACACGAGTGCCGCGGCCTCCACCCCGACTACCTGGCGCTGGCCGGGCCCACCCCTCTCGTCCTCACCGACGAGCAGATCATGGCCCCACCTCCCATCGAGCGCTCGCCCTGGCTGGCCGCCAGCCCCGCGCCGGAGCCGTGGCAGAGGCACATCGCGCAGCGCCTGCGCCCGTACTCGACGCATGCGCCGGCGAGTCGTCGCCTCGCCGGTTTCGCGATCTCCAACCTCGCGTTCGAGGAGTACGCGGTCTCCGTGCACTTGCAGGCGTCGAGTGATTCCATGGCCCTCTTCATCGAGCCACGGGCGCGAGCGCAGCGCTGCTTCCTTGCCGGGACCAGGTTCGCCGTGTCCTACCGGCCGGCGACGCCGCCCGACACGGAACCCAGGCGGCGCGCCATCGAGCTGCTCCTGCGTTGCATCGAGCGCTGACGGGCGGCGTCACTCGTGCCCAGGTGCGTGGGCGCTTTGAACTGCATTTCCGCCGGGCCCCTCGAGCCGCCGCCGCCGCCGTTCGACCCGTCGACGCCGTTCGTGCCGTCCTGGTTGTCGGCCGTGGCCGAGGAGACGTCGTACCCGAGCACGGTGAAGCCCGAGAGGACGGTGGACCGGCTGCCGATCCCCTCGGCGTGGACCGCGCCCTTCGGCTCCGACATGCCGCCCGTGGGTGCCTGGCCGTCGATGATCGAAGCGTGGAGCACGACGCCGCCGGCAAGCGTCTTTGTGCCGACGGGGAGTGGTACGACGCCTGCTACGGGATGCCGATGCTGCTCTTCAACATGACGGACAACTGGGAATGGACTTCGTCCCCCTCCGGGGCGGGCTCCTACCGCGCCGACGGCAACGGTAGCTGCGACGCGTACTCGTCGTCGGCCTCGTCCACGGCGCTCGCGTTCCGCTGCTGCTGCACCTGGCGGTGACCCCGGATTGGAGCGCGCCGTGGTCACCAACGCCGCCGGGCGCCGCGCGTGGATCCAGCCAGTCCGTGTGCCCTGAGCCGTACACCCGCCGATGACAGTGTGCCTATTTGCCCTCGCGCGTTCGTGCTAGAGTCGTGGCGCGTGCGGGGCGCGGTGGTGAACGGGCGCCCTCCACCTGGGGCGAGATGGACATCGGTTTTCTCGGACTCGGCAAGCTCGGCCTGGCCACGGCGCTCGCGATCGAGTCGCGGGGCCACCGCGTGCTCGGCTGCGACCCGGCGCCCGAGGTGGCCGACATCCTGCGGTCACGCCGCGTGCCCTACCAGGAAGAAGGCGTCGAGCTGGCCCTCGCGCACACGCGCCTCGAGCTCGTCTCCGAGGCCGAGCTGGTGCGACAGAGCGAGCTGCTCTTCGTCGCCGTCCAGACACCCCATGCGCCCGAATACGAGGGCACGACCAGGATGCCGGCCGAGCCCGCGGATTTCGACTACTCGTTCGTGACCCGCGGGGTCAGCCGCCTCGCCGCGGAGATCGAACGGCTGGGCCGCCAGCGGGTCCTGGCCATCGTCTCAACGGTGTTGCCCGGGACCATACGGCGCCTGGTGCTACCGCTCGTCGGGGAGCACGCGCGCGTCTGCTACAACCCGTCCTTCATCGCGATGGGCACCACCATGCGCGACTTCCTCAGTCCGGAGTTCGTTCTGCTCGGCGCGGAGGACCGGGCGGCAGCGGGCATGGTGCAGGGCTTCTACGCGTCGATCCACGCCGCGCCCATCTACCTGACCGGCATCGAGAACGCCGAGCTCATCAAGGTCCTCTACAACACCTTCATCTCGACCAAGATCGCTTTCGCCAACACCGCGATGGAGCTGTGCCACGGGATCCCGGGGGCCGACGTGGACGAGGTCATCGGGGGGCTCTGCATGGGAAACCAGCGCGTCATCTCCGCGCGCTACATGCAGGGGGGCATGGGCGACGGCGGTGGGTGCCACCCGCGTGACAACATCGCGATGCGCCACCTGTCACGAGAGGTGGGCGCCTCCTACGACTGGTTCGCGGCCGTGATGGGCCAGCGCGAGCGGCAGACCGAGTGGCTCGCGACGCTCATCGAGAGACATGCCGCGGGCCGCGACATCTGGATTCTCGGCATCGCGTTCAAGGAAGGCTCGAATCTCACCCTCGGCAGCCCGGCGCTTCTCCTGCGCAACCTGTTGCGCCAGCGTGGACGCGAGGTCTCGATGTGGGACCCGCACGTCGGTGACGACCGGCCGCCGCCCGGCGGCAGGCCTCTCTGCTACTTCGTCGGGACGCGCCACGCGGAGTTCCGCTCGTTCCCCTTCGTCGAGGGGTCCGTCGTGCTCGATCCGTGGCGCTACGTGTTGCCGCGTCCGGGCGTGGAGCTCATCCGCATCGGCGTGGGGCCGCCGCTCGGCGGAGCGGCGGCCAAGTAGGCAGCCCGAGCCGTGGACTCGCGCAAGGCAGCGGTGGCGGTCAACCTGCCGCTCTACAATGAACGCCAGGCACTCGAGCAGGTGATCCCCACCCTCCTCGGAGAGCTGCGCGGCCGGCGCCATACCATCTGCGTCGTGGACGGCGGCAGCTCCGATGGCACCCAGGACTACGTGCGGCGGCTCGCGCAGGCCGGCGCGTCGATCGTGCTCCTCGAGAGACCGAAGCCGGGTCCCGGCTGCCATCGGGGTGACGCCTCACGCGCCGGGCTCGAATGGCTGGTCGCCAACACGGACGCCACGGTGTTCGTCGACCTGGACGGCGACGGGTCGCAGCCGCCGGGCGAGCTGAGCCACGGCGTGGACCTGGTGGCGTCGCAGCGGTGCGACGTCGTCGTGGCGTCCAAGTACGTCGCGGGTGCCGTGGCGCCGGGACGGCCCCTCGTGAGGCGCTTCGCAAGCTTCGTGTACAACGCGCTCGTGCGCGCCATCGCGGGCACGAGCCTTCGTGACCACAGCAACACGTACCGCTTCTACAACCGGCGAGCGGCGGAGCTCGCCCTCTCCTTCGCTCCGCTGCACACGGGCCCCCTCTACATGCTGGAGATGCTCCTCCATTGGGTGGACGGCGGCCTGGCGATCGTCGAGGTGCCGACGCGCTACGGGCCTCGGCTCGGGGGCGACTCCAAGGTAGGAGCGGGCGACCTGGTCGCAGGGTTCTGGGGCGCGGTGCGGGTCGCCGCGGCCTTCCGACTCACCCACCTTCGACGGCGATGCCCCGGGTAGTTCTCAACGCACCCGCGCTGGTCGCCGCGGTCGTCGGGGTGATGGTGTTCACCCCTGCCGCGCTGCTCGTCTACCGCCGCGCCAGGGGCCTCGAACCGAGACGACTCGACCAGGCGGATATCTTCACCGGCATCGCCGCCGGCCTGGTCGTGTCATTCGCCGTACAGCTCGCCGCAGCGGTCGCCGAGGTGTGCTTCGCGACCATCGACATGGCCTACCTCGTCCGCGGCCTCCGGCCGGGGTGGGCGTTCGGGATCTCCGCGCCGGTACAGCGCGGCGGCCTGGGACCCGAGATCGCCGCGTTCCTGCCCCTCGCCGGTCTCTCCGCCGCGCGCTGGGGCCTGGTCATCCTGGCGGTGCACCTCCTCAACGCGGGCCTGGTCTTCGCGCTCGCCCGGGCCCTGAGCGTGGAGCGCCGGTGGGCCGGCGTCGCCGCGCTCGTGTTTGTTGCGGTTCCGGGCCTCGCCGACAACGCCTTCAACCCGTCCAATCTCACCGAGCTCCTCGTGCAGACGGCGTTCCTGCTCGTGACGCTCGGCTACCTCCGGCGGGCCCGGGCGTTGACCCGCGCCGGTGCCTGGCCGTGGCTCGTGATCGAGGTCCTCGGGGTGGTGGTCGGCGTCGGCAACAAGGAGTCGTTCATCGTCTACCCCGCGCTGCTGGTGGCCTACGAGCTGACCATCGGGATCGCCGAGCGGGCCCCCTCGTGGCGCTCGCACGCACGCGCGGTGGCCCTGCGACTGCTGCCGCACGCGCTCCTGTGGACGTGGACCGTCTACGCCCTCCTGCCGATGGTCTGCAGCCGCGAGGCCCACCCCTTCAACCTCGATTTCTCTCCCGGCTCGATGCTGCGGCAGCTCGCGCGGTCGAGCACGGAGATGGTGACGCCGTGGCTTCGCGATCGCGGCGGCTCCGCGTCGATGCCGTGGGGAGGTCTGGTCGTTCCGCTGCTACTCTTCTTTCGCCTGCGCCGGGGCGGACCACCCCTGCGCTTCCTGCTCTTGTTCGCGCTTGTCGTCGCGGCGCCGGTGGCCGTGCTCGGAAAGCGCTTCGACGGGGTGTACGGGTACCACCTGTGGTCGGCGTTCACGATCGCCTTGGCGCTGGGCCTACCCTCGATGTGCACCACGTGGCTCCGGTGGCCGAGCTACCTGTGGCTCGTCCTTCTCGCCGTGCTGTGGGGTGGCGGGCCTGCGACGCGGCGGGACTGTGCCGTGCCGCCGGCCGCGGCGGCCGCCGCCGCGCGCCTCCCCGTCGAAGTCTGCGCGCAACCGACCCCGACCTGGTCCGTGCCCCGCACGGTGATCGCCGAGCACCTAGCGCTCTGGCGCCGGCAGGCCGCGGTGCCCTCGAACTTCATCCCCGGCCCGGAACGGCGCTGCCTCATGGACCGCGCCCTCGACGACGAGCAGTGCTGGAAGTGCCTCGGCGGCGATTCCCCCCGGGCCGCGCCGCATGGTGACACCTCCTCCCCGGTCGAGCTCTTGCGCCAGCTCGTCGCGGCACGCTGCCGTCGCCTGGACGTCCGCGTCGAGCTGCTGTAGATCCGCGTGCGCTAACGTCCGACGGTGACGACTACCTCGCTGGTCCTGACGACCCCGGGCGCGCTCGCCGTCCTGGCTGTCGGGGGAGCCGCCCCGGCGCCGCTACTCGCGGGCAGGAGCCGAGGAGGGCAGCGGCGCTGGAGCCAGCCGGTACCACCCGAGCCGCAGCGGGCAGTCCTGTAGCCGGCCGCCCACGAAGCGGAAGGGCAGCCGCGGACACTGGGTGTCGAAGCGCTGGGCGACGGGGGCGGCCGACACCATGCGCTCTTCGATGGGCACGAGCGTGAAGCGGCCCCGGAGCGCGGCCAACTCCGCCTCGGGTCGGTAGGCGCCCAGGTAGACGGCGGCGGCGGCGAGCGACGGCGCCTCCGGACAGCGCGTGAGGAGCGCGCGGAGCGACCAGACCTGAACCCCGGCCTGGAGCGGCTGTGCTCGGCATTCGACCGGTCGCGCCAGGGGGCCCAGGCGGAGGCCAAACGCCATCAACGACGTCGCGTCCATCATGCTCCGGCGCGCCGAGCCGGTCAGGTCGTCGCTCGTCACGACCGCGACGTGCCGGTAGCGCGACACGACGTTCCCGACGCTGGCGCGCGCGTACTGAAAATCCACCTGAATGTCGATGGGACGAGTCACCGCCTCGCGTGCGAGCCATAGCGCCCCGACCAGCACGGCGGCCGCGGTTGCCGCAGCGATCCGTTTCGCCCTGGCGTTCGTCACGCGCTCGAGCAGGAGGGCCAAGCCCACCGCAAGCAGGGGCACGCCGGACAGGACGTAGCGCCAGTGTCCCCAAAGGGGGTTCTCCTCCATGATCGTCCGCGCGTAGGCCCAGGCGAGCACCGCCACGGCCGACGCCAGTGCCGCGCGGTGCAGCCATCGGGCACGCCCCGCCAGCAGACCGACCGCGCCCACGGCGAGGAGCGCGCCCGCTCCCAGGCGCGCGCCCCACAGCGAAGCGACCGCGAACTCACCCCAGCCCCCGGTGAACTCGGGCCGGGTGCGATGGAAGCCGACGTCCCATGCGTGGGGGCCGAGCGCCACGAGCAGCAGCGCCACCCACGCGGCCCGCACCGCCCACGGCCCGTCCGCCAGCACCAGGAGCGACAGCGGTGCGGCGGTGAGGACGAGCTCCGGACGCGCGTACCCGGCCAGAACCGTCGCCGCCGCGACGAACGGCAGCTTGCGCCAGGGCGAGAAGCGGCTGCAGGCCACCGCGCAGGCCCCGGCCAGGAGCGCCCCCCCGGCGATGGTGAAGGGCACTGTCCCGGAGTACCGCAGGTGCGCCGGCAGGAGACAGACCGCCGCCGCGGCGACCAGCGACGGCAGACGGCCGGCGCCCAGGCTCCGCGCGAGTAGGTAGGTGACGGTCACGGACAGCGCGCCCCACAAAGGACCGATGACCCGCACAAGCGCCCCTCCCGGGACACCGGCAGCCTGCAAGAGCTGGAGCGGGAGCGTGATGGCGACGAAGTCCTCCTGGAGGTCGGGCGAGGTCGACCAGAGCGCCTGCAGTCGCTCGGGTTCCGCGAAATCGAGCGGCCCCCATGGCACCGCGAGCCCCACTGCGGCGGCCACGACGAAGCACGCCGCGGCGACGAGCGCATCGCGTCGCGCCGCCACCAGTCGACGGGCATTCGCCGCGAGCCACGCCAGCAGAACGAGCCACGCGAGCGCGGGCACGGCGACGTCCCAGCGGGCGAACCAGGCGAGGACCGACTGCCCCGGACGCAGCCGCACCGGGGGCGGCTCGGTGACCTTGGCCCAGCGCCACCGGCCCTCATTCGCGCGCACGCGCTCCGCCACGGCGGCGAGCAGCGCGTCGGGGGGCGATCCCTCGCCGCGGCCGATGACGAAATGGCGCGTCGCCACGCCCGCCGCAACCGGGGCCTGCTGGTGCCGCAGTATGAGGGAGACGGCGCGCGCGGGCGACCCGCACAGGTAGTGTGACGTGGCCACCGACAGGTCGATGGACGCCCGCGCCCACCGGCAGCCGTCGGGAAGCGCCGCCTCGCGCCCGAGCATCTCCGCCAGCAGCGCCTCCTGGCCGGGTGGGATGACGTAGGACTGCGCCCGGGCGACGGTGGCCTGCAGCACGGCGGCGCCGGCGATCAGGGCCATGATCACGGCGAGCGTCGGGCGGGGACGCCAGGGTGGATGCCAAGTGCGTGCGCGCGCGCGGGGCCGCCGCACGAGGCTCCCCGTAGGCGCGAGCCTCCCGGATGCGCGGCCGACCATCGGCACATGGTAACACCGATTCCCACGGGTCCGCCGACCAGCCGTGGCCGCTACGGTGTCCTGCCAGGATCCCGACCGTGCGCCGTCCGACGTCCTTCCTGCTGACCGCCCTCCTGGCCGTCATCGCCGCCAGCGGCGCCGGTTGCTCCTGCGGCCGCCGGCGCCCGCCCGCGGAGAAGCAGAGCCACCGCGCCGTCGTCACCGAGCGCTTCGTCGATCTGGCGAGCGACGGGCGCCTCACGATCCGCAGCACTGACGGTCCTATCCGCGTGCGCGGCGCCGACGTGGCGCAGGCGCGAGTGGGCAAGACTATTCAGGCCGGGCGCCTTAGCGCCAGCTGCCCGCTGGGTGCAACCTGGGCCGAGGGCCCGCGCCGGCGGGGGCGCCGACTGACGACGAGGCGCCGCCGAGTTGCGCGGGGGTGGGGCGCGTGGTATCGAGTGACGAGGGTCGCGCGGCTGCGCGCACCCGACGCGATGGGGCCGACCGTTTCTGTGCATGGCTGCGCGACGTACGCGGAGAGTCGCGCCGCCATCGAGCGGGCGCTCGCCTCGTCCGGGCTCGGCGACCGGCTCCGGGGCAAGCGGGTCCTGCTCAAGCCCAACCTGATGAAGGGGGCCGCGCCCGAGCGGTGCACCAACACGCACCCCGACTTCGTGGGGGCGCTCACCGGCGCGCTCGTGGCCGCGGGATCCGAGGTGCTGGTGGGCGACTCCTCGGGGCTGCTCGGCTTCACCGACGAGGTCTTCGAGGCGTCGGGAGTAGCGGCCGCCGTGCGCGCGGCCGGCGGCACGGTGGTCAACCTCGACGCCGGGCCCTTCGCGACGGTCCCCGTGACCGGCATGATCCGGCGGTCGTTCGTGCTCCCGCGGGTGCTCTTCGAGGTGGACGCCGTGGTCCAGGTGCCCAAGCTCAAGGCGCACTCGCTCACCGTGATCTCCGCGGCGATGAAGAACCTGGTCGGCGTCATGCCGGGCGCGACCAAGTGCGCGCTGCACGTGACGGCGCCCGCGCCCCGCGACTTCGCGCATGGCATCATCGATCTGTTCCTGGCCCTCGACGCGGGCGGCGCCCACCTGGAGGGGGCCGTCGTGGACGCCGTGTGGGCGCTCGCCGGCCGCGACGGCCGCGACCAGCCCGTCGTCCGTCGCCCCGGCCTCGTGGTGGCCGGGGGCGACCTGACCGCCGTGGACGTCGCCTGCGCCCGCGTGCTCGGACTCGACCCGGGCAGCGTGCCCACCATCCGCGCTGCGGCCCAGCGCCGCGTCGGGCCGGCGACGCTCGACGGCGCCGTGCTGCAGGGCGACCCGCTCCCGCGCTGCGCCGAGCCCGCGCCAGGCTGCCCGCCGGGCCTGAAGGAGCGCTCCCTCCTAGCGGCCCGGGCGCACTACTGGATGCGGGGTCGGATCGTGCTCCCGGAGCACGATCCGTCGCGGTGCACGGGACAGCACCGCTGCGTGGAGGTGTGCCCGGTTGACGCCATCCGGTTCGAGGGCCGCCGCGCGGTCATCAGCGAGAAGTGCATCGACTGCTACGCCTGCCACGAGCAGTGCCCCACCGGCGCCATGCGGCTGCGGACGCCGTGGCCGCTGCGGGGCGTCCTCCGGCAGCGCGCCGAGGGCCTCGACGTCAGCAAGGTGGCCGGGGGGAGCGGGGCATGACCACGCCCGGCGCGGCGAGGACGCTGACGCTCAAGGCCACCGGGACCAGGGCCGGCGCGGTCGCGCTCATCAACCCCAAGGCGACCTACGCCGACGAGATCGGCCAGAAGTGCTTCCCGCCCCTCGGCCTACTCTATCTCGGCGCGAGCCTGCAGCGCGCCGGCTTCGACGCGCGCGTGGTCGATGCCAACGCGCTCCGGCTCGACGACGAGGCCGTGGTTCGCGAGGTGGCGTGGTCACGCCCGTTCCTGGTGGGCGTCCCCTTCTGCGCCGAGACCCTGGTGGCGACGGCCCGCCTGGTGCGGGCGCTGCGCCGCGCCCTGCCCGACGCCACCCTGGTCGCGGGCGGGCCGCACGCCTCGGCCGTGCCCGAGCGGATCCTGGCCGAGCTGCCCGAGATCGACCACGTGCTCGTGGGCGAGGCCGAGGACAGCCTGGTCGCGCTCGCCCGCACCGTCGGAGCGGGGGACGAGCCCCCTGGCCCCGTACCGGGCCTCGTCTCACGGGGGCAGCCGGCTGACCGCAGCTACCAGACCATCCGCGACCTCGACGCGGTGCCGCTCCCGGCGCGCGACCTGGTCGCCGAGGTCTACGCGCGGCGGCGCTACTACGCGGTGCTGGTACCGCACCGCCACATCGACTGCCTCATCACGAGCCGGGGCTGCCCGTTCGACTGCCACTTCTGCTGCAACCCCGCGCGCCAGATGCGCTACCGCTCGATCGACGGCTGCCTCGACGAGCTCCAGCGCCTCCGCGACCTGGGCGTCCGCAACGTCGAGATCCTCGACGCCAACTTCACCGCCAGCGAGGAGCGCGCCCTCACCTTCTTCGCGCGCCTGGAGCGCGAGCGGCTCGGCATCTCGCTCCGCATCAAGTCGCGCGCCGACGTCGTCACCGACCGGCTGCTCCGGGCCGCCCTGGCCGCCAACGTCTACCAGATGAGCGTCGGGGCCGAGTCGGGCTCGCCGCGTATCCTCAAGGCCATGAACAAGCGTGAGTCCGTCGACCAGCTCCTCGCGGGCGCCGCCGCGATCATGCGGCACGGCATCAACTGCCACACCAGCTGGATCATCGGCTACCCCGGGGAGACCGACGACACCATCCGCGAGACCTTCGACGTCGTGCGGCGCATGCGGCCGACCACGGCCGGCTTCTCGATCCTGACGCCCTACCCGGGGACGGCGGTCTACGACGCGGCGCGCGCCGCGGGCACCCTGGTGGGGGACTGGTCCGTGGCGGGCGGCCCGGTGCCGTGGGTGCGGCTCCCCTGGACGCGCACCCACGACGACCTCGTCGCCGCGCGCGACCGGGTGGTGCGGCGGCTCTACCTGCGGCCTCACTACCTATGGGAGTACGGCAAGCTCGTCGTCTCGACCGCGAACCTGACCATGGCGCGCTACGCGCTCCAGGAGCTGCGCCGCGTGCTGCCCGGGCGGCGGAGGACTGGCTGATGCTCGAGGAGCTGCTGCACCGGGCGCTCGGGATCACCGTCGACCTCTCCGGCGCCGCGCCGCTCGCGCTGCTGCTGCGAGTCCCGTCGTGGCTGGGCAACGACCTGCGGCACCCCGAGAACTGCGAGGCCCCCTTGGACCTCGGCTACGCGGCCGCGCTGGCGCGTCGCCAGGGCTACCGCGCCGCCATCCTCGACCTCGAGACCGGCGCCTTCACGCTCGACGCGGTGGCCGAGGCGCTGCGCAGCGCGCGCCCCGAAGTCGTCGTGCTCTCGGGCATCACCCCGGCGGCCGACCACCTCCTCTGGCTCGCCCGCGCGGCCAAGGAGGCGCGTCCGCAGACGCTCACCGTCGCCTGCGGGCAGCACGTGGACGCGGTCCCCGAGTCGCTGCTCTTCCCGGGCTCGCCCGTCGACGTCGGGGTCGCCGGGGAGTTCGAGGAGACCGTGGCCGAGGTGCTCGGCGCGGCGCGCTCCGGCGGCGACCTGCGGGTGCGCGGGACCATCACCCTCCAGGACGGCAAGCCGGTCTCGCATGGCGAGCGCCCGCTCATCACCGACCTCGACGCCCTGCCCTACCCGAGCCACGACTTCTTCCGGAGCCGGCTCTACCGCCACCTGCACCCCATGCGCCACGTGGGGCGGTACCGCTGGGGCTTCATCCAGAGCAGCCGCGGGTGTCCGTTCCCGTGCATCTACTGCTCCAAGACGCTCCGCACCTCCTTCGGCACGCCCCTGCGCGCGCGCGCGGCCGCGAACGTCGTCGAGGAGATGCGCTACCTCGAGCGGCGCGGCGTCAACGTGCTGGTCTTCACCGACGACGTGTTCAACCTGCGTCGCGACCGCGTCATGGAGCTGTGCGAGGCGATCCGCTCGAGCGGCGTGCGCCTCTCTTGGAAGGCGCAGGGACGCGCCACCCCCGGCGACCTGGAGATGTTCCGCGCCATGCGCGCGGCCGGCTGCTCGACGATCAGCTTCGGGGTCGAGAGCGGCTCGCCGCCCATCCTGGAGACGCTCGAGAAGCGCATGACCGTGCCGGAGATCGAGGCGGCCTTCCGGCTGGCGCGCGAGGCCGGCCTGCTGCGGGTCGCCTTCTTCCTGGTCGGCTCCCCGAGCGAGACCATCGTGGACTTCGAGCGCACCGTGGCCCTGATGCACCGGCTCGTCCCCGACATCGTGCAGGTGGCGAACTTCACCTGCTACCCGGGCTCGACCGCCTACGAGCACTACTTCGCGGACCGGGAGGCCCGCTGGGACGAATTCCAGCACTACGAGAAGTCGAGCAACCTCTCCGCCGAGAGCGATGCCGAGATGGCGACGTGGCAGCGCCGGCTCTACCGGGCCTTCGTGCTGCGGCCGGGCTACCTCCTGCGCTACGCCCGGCTGAAGCACGTCAACCTCCTCTTCAACTTCGAGACCGAGCGCTACCTGGTGGCGCAGGCGCTGAAGACCCTGTTCGTGCGGCGATGAGCGACCGCGTCCTGCTCGTAGCCCCGGAGGTGGCGCTCGAGGCCTGCTACCCGCTCGGCCTCGCGTCGCTGGCCACCGCGCTGCGCGCGGCCGGGAGCGACTGCGTCGGGCTCGACCTGCGGCTCGCCCCGGGCGGCCTAGCGTGCCTCGCCGGGCCCGCTCCGGGCTTCGCCGTCGTGGACAGCTCCATCCGCAACGTCGGCACGGTCCTCCGCCTCGTCGACGACCTGCGCCGGCGCGGGGTCCGGCGCGTGGCGGTCGTGGGGACCGCGGCCGCGGTCGCGCCGGCCAGGTTCGTGGGACCCGGCGGGGCCGACGCCGCGGTCACGGGTGATGCGGAGGCCGTGGTCCCAGCGCTGCTCGCCGCCGGTGAGCGCGCGTCGCGCCCCGTGGCCGGGGCGTGGGTCCGAGAAGAGGCCGGCCGCGTGCAGACCGCCCCGGGCGGCGTGCTCCGGCCCGGGCGGATCCCCGCGGCCGATCGCGAGGTCTTCCCGCTCGCCGCCTACTCGGGGCACGCCCTCCGCGCGGGCCGGCGCTACGCGGCGATCGAGGGATCGCGCGGCTGCCCGTTCGCCTGCACCTTCTGCCCGGTCCCCCGGCGGCCCGGCGGCCACCGGGCCCGGCCCGTCGCGGCCGTCCTCGACGAGATGACCGCGCTGGCCGCCGACGCGGACGTGACCGGCTTCTTCCTCGAGGACGAGCAGCCGCTCGCCGACCGCGCCTGGTTCGCGGCGCTGCTGGAGGGCGTTCGGCACCGGCTCCCGGGCGCGATCCTCGAGCTGCCCAACGGGGTCCGCGCCGACCTGCTCGACGAGGACTTGCTCGACGACATGGCCGCCTCGGGGGTACAGCGCCTGGCCCTCGGGGTCGAGAGCGGCAGCGAGCGAGTGCGGCAGGAGCTCGGCCGCCCGATCGAGACCGCGCGCCTGCGGGGCGTGATCGCAGCCGCCAAGCGCCGCGGCCTGGTGGTGACCGGCTACTTCATGATCGGGCTGCCCGGCGAGAGCCGCCGCGACCTCGTCGCGGCCCTGCTGCAGGCCGCGCGCCGGCCGTTCCACTACGCGCACGTCTCGGGCTACTGGCCGTGG
>JACRCY010000057.1 GCA_016218785.1 Deltaproteobacteria bacterium | reverse complement strand
GAGCCGGTACACCGACGTGCGGCGCTCTGCTATCGCCGCCTTGACGGTGGTCGCCAGCTGGAGGAAGTAGCGGAGCTCCGACTCGGTGACCGAGCCCACGTCCACCCAGCTCCTCCCCACGAACTTGCTCTTGGCTGTCATCGCGCATCCCCTCCACGGGCCGTGATCCCGAGAGCTCTTATATCGGACCAGCCCCCGCCTTGCCTAGTGGGGAGTGAGGGGCGCTGGACCCGGGCGCGGCGGGCCCGCAGCGTCAGTGGCTTGCCGCGCCCTCGGTTCCGCGCAATTATTCATGGCGCGGCCCGTCCGGCCCGTTCGCAGGAGGCGCCCCGGTCCATGGAGTCCTTCCCCCTGTCCGTCACGGTCAACGACCAGCGGGTGCGTGCCAGCGTGCCGGCGGACCGCACGCTGCTGCGGTTCCTGCGGGACGACCTCGGCCTGACCGGCGCCAAGGAGGGGTGCGCCGAGGGGGAGTGCGGCGCCTGCACCGTGCTCCTCGACGGCGCGCCGGTCTGCTCGTGCCTCACGCTCGCGGTGCAGGCCGCCGGCCGCGCGGTCACGACCATCGAGGGGCTCGCGGACGAGCAGGGGCGCCTGCACCCGGTACAGCAGGCCTTCATCGACGCCGGCGCCATCCAGTGCGGGTTCTGCACCCCCGGCATGATCCTCACCGCGACGGCGCTCCTCGCCGACGGGCCGGCGGCCGACCCGGCCGAGGTGCGCGCTGCGCTCGCCGGCAACCTGTGCCGCTGCACCGGCTACGCCAAGATCGTGGACGCCGTGGCGCGGAAGGCGGCGGCGCGGTGATCGTCGGCGTGGTCCTCGCCGCCGGGGGCTCGAGCCGCATGGGGCGGCCCAAGCAGCTCCTCCCGTTCGGCCGCGGCACGTTGGTGCAGGCCGCGCTGCGCCCCTTCCTGGCGGCGTCGAGCGTGGAGCGCGTCATCGTCGTCGTCGGGCACCGCGCCGAGGCCGTGGCGCGCGCGGTGGCGATCGACCAGCGGGTGACCATCGTCGAGAACCGCCGCTGGCGCGAGGGGATGGCGTCCTCGATCCGCGCCGCCATGCGCTGGGTGCCGCCGCGCACGGACGCCATCCTGCTGGGCCTCGGCGACCAGCCGCGGGTGCCGGTCGCGGTGGTCGAGCGCCTCTGCGCCGGCTTCCGCGCGGCCCGGCCGCCGGCGCAGGTGCTGATCCCGACGTTCCACGGGCGGCGTGGTCACCCGGTGCTGTTCGCCGGCGGGCTGCGCAAGGCGCTCCTCACCCTCGACGGCGACCAGGGGGCGCGCGGCCTGATCCGGGGCCTCACGACGGGCGTGCAGGAGGTCCCCGTGCAGAGCCCCGGCATCCTCTACGACTGCGACACCCCCGAGGAGTACGCCGCCCTCGCGGGCGCGCCCCTCACCTGAGCGCCGATGTCCGACAAGCGCATCTACGAGGAGATCGTCAGGATCCACCAGACCGGCGGGGTCGCCGCGCTGGTGACGGTGGTCGGCACCGAGGGCTCCACCCCCCGCAAGGCCGGCGCCAAGATGCTCGTCTACCCCGACGGCCGCACGGTCGGCACCATCGGCGGCGGCTGCATCGACCGGCGCGTCTACTCCGAGGTGGCGCGGGTCTTCGACGAGGGGCGCCCGCGCCTGTGCCGCTACGAGCTGGACGGCGAGATCGCCGCCGAGATGGGGATGATCTGCGGCGGCCGCATGGAGGTGTTCGTGGAGCGCATCGACGCCGAGCCGCGAGTGGTGCTCTTCGGCGGTGGACACGTGGGCAAGACGCTGGCGCACCTCTGCGCCCTGGTCGGCTTCAAGGTGACCGTGATCGACGATCGCGAGGAGTTCGCCAAGCCGGAGCGCTTCCCCGACGCCCACGAGGTGGTGCTCGAGTCCTTCGCGCGGGCCGGGGAGCGCGTGGGGCGCTACGGCGCGCCCTTCGTGGTGGTGGTGACGCGCGGGCACTCCCACGATCACGAGGTGCTGCTGCAGGTGCTGCGCGAGAACACGCGCTACGTGGGGGTCCTCGGGAGCAAGCACAAGATCGGGGCCCTGTTCCAGGCGCTGGTGCAGGGGGGGATCCCCGAGGAGCGGGTCGCCGAGGTGCGCTCGCCGATCGGGCTCGACCTGGGTGCCCAGACCCCCGAGGAGATCGCCCTGGCGATCGGCGCCGAGCTGGTGGCGGTGCGCTATGGCCGCGCCGGGGGACCCCTGTGCGACTCGCGGGACGCGCCGCGCGGGTGCCCGATCCCGGAGGAGCCGGAGCAGGCGGGCCCGCCGGAGGAGGCGGAGACGGCGGGGCCCACGGCACGCGACGCGACGGCGCCGCGGCGCCCGGGGGAGGCGCGCGGCCCGGTGGGGTGCGCGCCCGGGTGCTGCCCCAGCGGCGACGACCCGCCCGGGGGTGCGGCGAGGTGATCCGCGCCCGCGTCCCGGCCTGGCGCGTGGTGGTGCGCGGCGCCGGCGAGATGGCCACGGGCGTGGCGCATCGCCTGTACCGGGCTGGCCTGCAGGTGGTGCTCCTGGAGCGCGAGCGCCCGACCGCCATCCGGCGGGCGGTGGCCTTCTCGGAGGCCGTCCTCGCCGGGCGCGTCACGGTCGAGGGCGTCGCGGCCGTGCGCTGCGACGCGCGGTTCCAGGCGCTCGACGTGGCATCGCAGGGCGCCGCCATCCCGCTGCTCGTCGATCCCGAGGCCGAGGGGCTCGCCGGGCTCGCCGCCGACGCCCTGATGGACGCGCGCATGCTCAAGCGCGACCCGGGCCCGCGGCCCGCGGGGGCCAACGGCCTGCTCGTCGTGGGGCTCGGCCCGGGCCACCTCGCCGGCGAGACCTGCGACCTGGCCATCGAGACCGAGCGTGGCCACACGCTGGGGCGCGTGATCGAGCGCGGGCCCACGCTCCCCTACAGCGGCCGGCCCCACGAGATCGGCGGTCACGCGACGGCGCGCCTGCTGCGCGCGCCGCACGCCGGGACCTTCCGCGTGCGCGCCGCCATCGGCGACCTGGTCGCCGCCGGCGCCGTGCTGGGCGAGGTCGACGGGCGCCCCTGTCCGGCAGGGGTGGCGGGGCTGGTGCGCGGCCTGCTGCCCGATGGCACCCCCGTCGTCGCGGGGCAGAAGCTCGGCGACGTCGATCCGCGCGGCGCCGCCGTCGACCACCGGGTCATCTCCGACAAGGCTCGCGCCGTCGGGGGCGGGGCGCTCGAGGCCGTCATCGGCAGCCTCGGGGGCCGGCTCGGCGGGCGGCGCGGAGGGAGGGCTCCATGAGGTACGTCGCCGCCGGGACGCTCGACGACGCCGTCAACGCCGTGGCCGCCGGGGCCGTGCCCCTGGCCGGTGGCACCGACCTGCTCGTCGCCTGGGAGCGCCGGGCCCATCCCGACGCGGTGTGCGACCTCCAGCGGGTGCCGGGGCTGCGCGGCGTCGAGGCGCAAGGCGACCGGATCTGGGTCGGGGCGCTCACCACCCACGCCGATCTCGGGCGGGCCCCGCTCCTGCTCGCGGCCGCGCCGCTGCTGCGCGAGGCGGCCTCCTCGATCGGCGCCGTGCAGGTGCGCAGCCGGGGCACCGTCGGCGGCAACGTCGTCAACGCCTCGCCGGCGGGCGACGTCCTGACGGCGCTCTATGCCCTCGACGCCGCGGTGGAGCTGCGCGGCCCCTCCGGGGCGCGCACGCTCCCGATCGCGGAGTTCGTGAAGGGGCCCCGGCGGACCGCGCTCGCAAGCGGCGAGATCCTGACCGGCCTCACCTTCCCGCGGCCGGGGCCGGAGCTGCAGGGGTACGAGAAGCTGGGGCTGCGCGCGGCCCAGGCGATCGCGGTGGTCTCCCTGGCGGTGCGCCTCCGCCTGGACGGCGGCGTGGTCCAGGAGGCGGCCCTGGCCCTGGGCTCGGTGGCCCCCACGCCGGTGCGCGCGCTGGCGGCGGAGGCGGTGCTGCGCGGCCGGCCGCTCGACGGGACCGCGGTGCGCGCCGCGGCCCGGGCGCTCTCGGCCACGGCCACGCCCATCGACGACGTGCGGGCGAGCGCGGAGTACCGGCGCGCCATGGCGGGCGCGCTGCTGGAGCGCTTCCTCGAGCGTGCCGGCCTGCCACTCGCGGCCGCGGCCAGCCCCGCCTGACCTGGACGGCGGCTGCGGCGCGGGCGTCCCGACGCTGACGGATTCCCGGCGCCGCCGGAATTCCTTGCGCCGCGCCGGTTTGCGAGTATCATGCGGCCCCATGATCGACCGCCACACCCAGGGGCGGGTGAACGTCATCACCCACGTCCACACGGACGCCAGCAACGCCGACGCGAGCGAGATGGACCGCATCACGCAGGCCATCCACCGCATCGCCGGCGCCGATACCCTCATCACGTGGAAGGAGTGCTTCACCCCGGTCGAGCGGCTCCTGCGCCTGCTGCGCGACGGCCGCACCATGCGCGGCCCGGTGCACATGTGCATCGTCACCGATCACAGGCGCACCCGCTCGCACCGGTTCCCGGCCGGGCACCTGGCGGCGGCCGCCGCCGACCAGCGCCTCGCCCTCGGCGCCGAGATCCGCACCCGCGCCCGCGACGTCGACGGCGTCTACCGCAAGGCACCCGAGATCATCGCCTACGGCGGGGTGCAGCCGGTCGAGGGGCCCTTCGGGCCCTACTACGGCCTGAGCTCCGAGCTGCTCGAGGAGCTGTGGGACACCTGCATGGCCGATGACCGCCGGGAGCTGTGCGCGCGCCGCGTCCACGACTTCCTGCTCCGGCACGGCATCGCCCACGGGCTCTCCCACCCCTTCGACGGGCACGAGCTCTCCCTCGAGGGGACGTTCCGCCTCATCTCCGAGTTCACGTTCGTCGAGGTCGTGAACGGCGGCTACTTCGAGCCGAGCACCCGCGTGCTCGACGCCTACGTGCGGCTCCACAACGCCCTGGTGGCCGGCGCGACGCTCCCGGACGAAGTCCTCACCGACACCGGGCGCCGCCTGGTGCGGCACATCCGTGCCCGCGGCCGGTTCCTCTGCCCGCTCTCGGGCTCCGACGCGCACATCCACGACTTCGACCGGGTGGTCCTGTCGTTCGAGCTGCCGCCGGGCAAGACCAGCCGCACGGTCCGGCCGGGCGACCTCTTCGCCACGTTGCTCGCCGAGGAGCACGGGGGCTCGCCGCGGGTCACCTTGCCCCAGCGCCTGCGCGCCGCTGGCGTGCACCCGTTGACCGCGCCGGCCCGCCTCGCCAACCTGGGCACGCCGGCGACGCCGGCCCGGCAGGTCTCCGACATCATCTTCATCATCTTCCGCAACCTGTGGCTGAACGCCGCCCACTTCACGCCGGGGCTGCTCGCCAAGACCGTGGTGACGACGGCGCAGATCACGACCGACGAGCTGACGCAGCGGAGCGCGCAGCGCGACAAGCTCGCCCGCGCCCTGCGCGAGGGTTTCAGCCCCGAGGCCCTGCTGCCGTTCCTCGTCTACCCCGAGGCGCAGGCGCTCCGGCCCGTGCTGCGCATCGTCGAGCCCGCCGCCAGCGCGAGCTGATGACCAGCAGAGGCGCGTCAACCGCGCGCCGCTCCTCGCGAAACCCACTGACCTCCGGACCGCTTTTGGCGCTTGTGTCGAGCGCAAGGCGTGGTAAGAATCTACGCGGGTCGCACGCGGACCGCGTCGGGACGAGCCGTTCGAGGCCACTCGCGGGGGCGGTCCCCCGCGGCGACCCACCGAGGCCAACACGATGCCCATGATGAACGAGTTGCTCGAGAAGGAGACGCTGGCACCGAAGGTCACCAGGTACGTGGTGCGCGCCCCCGATGTCGCGCGCTTCCGCCAGGCCGGTCAGTTCGTCATCGTCCGGATCGCGGAGGACGGCGAGCGCATCCCGCTGACCATCGCCGACGCGGATCGCGAGCAGGGGACGGTGACGCTGGTGGTGCAGGAGGTCGGCAAGACGACCGCGGCCATGACCCGCCTCGAGGTCGGC
Organism: Deltaproteobacteria bacterium; assembly: GCA_016218785.1. GTDB lineage: Bacteria > Myxococcota_A > Polyangia > JACRCY01 > JACRCY01 > JACRCY01. The sequence continues at coordinate 16,859 of JACRCY010000057.1, read as the reverse complement.
AAGCCGATCCTCGACGTGGTGGGCCCCTTGGGTGCGCCGACGCACATCGAGAAGCTCGACTACGTGCTCGGCGTGGGCGGCGGCATCGGCATCGCGCCGCTGCACCCGATCTGCCAGGCGTTCCGCGCCGCCGGGACCCACGTCGAGGCCATCCTCGGCGCCCGCAACAAGGACCTGCTCATCCTCGAGGACTGGATGCGCCGGGCCTGCGACCAGGTGCACGTCTGCACCGACGACGGCTCCTACGGCGAGAAGGGCTTCGTGACCCACGTCCTCGAGCGCCTGATCGGCGAGCGCAAGCCGGACCTGGTCGTCGCCATCGGGCCGCTCATCATGATGAAGATGGTCGCCAAGGTGACGCAGCCGCACGGCCTGAAGACCATGGTGAGCCTGAACCCGGTCATGGTCGACGGGACCGGCATGTGCGGCGGCTGCCGCGTGTCGGTCGGCGGCAAGACCCGGTTCGTGTGCGTCGACGGTCCCGAGTTCGACGCGCACCAGGTGGACTACGACGAGCTCCTCTCGCGCCAGCGGTTCTACCTGGAGCAGGAGAAGCAGGCCTACCAGCGCTACGTCGAGGCCGTCGGACACGGCCCCGAGGAGTGCCGGATCCGCGGAGGGCAGCAGTCATGAGCGACGCCGCCACCCCCGAAGGGACACCAAAGAAGAAGAAGTCGACGCTGTTCAAGGAGCCCCGCTCCGCGATGCCGGAGCAGGACCCCCAGGAGCGCATCAAGAACTTCCGCGAGGTCCCGTTCGGCTACACCCCGGAGCTGGCCCGACGCGAGGCGGAGCGCTGTATCCAGTGCAAGAAACCGCACTGCATCGACGGTTGCCCGGTCGCCATCGACATCCCGCGGTTCATCCGGCAGATCCACGAGGGTGACTTCGACGCGGCGGTGAAGACGATCAAGGAGACCAACGTGCTGCCCGCCATCTGCGGCCGCGTCTGCCCGCAGGAGGAGCAGTGCGAGAAGGTCTGCAACCTCGCCGACAGCAAGAAGTACCAGCCGGTGGCCATCGGGCGCCTCGAGCGCTTCGCCGCCGACTGGGAGGCGGCCCGAGGGAAGATCGAGCCGCCGACGTGCGCGGCGCCTACCGGCAAGAAGGTCGCGGTCGTCGGCGCGGGCCCGGCCGGCCTCACCGTGGCCGTCGACCTGGCGCGCCGCGGCCACAAGGTCGTCGTGATGGAGGCGCTGCACAAGGCCGGCGGCGTGCTCGTCTACGGCATCCCCGAGTTCCGGCTGCCAAAGGTGATCGTCGGCCGCGAGGTCGACACCCTGGCCAAGATGGGCGTCGAGCTGCGGACCAACGTGGTGGTCGGCAAGTCGATCCCGGTGGACGACCTGCTCCAGGAGTACGACGCGGTCTTCATTGGCACCGGGGCGGGCCTGCCCTACTTCATGGGCATCCCCGGCGAGAACCTGAACGGCATCTACTCCGCCAACGAGTACCTGACGCGCGTCAACCTGATGCGCGCCTACAACTTCCCCACGGACGACACCCCCGTCTGCCGCGGCCGCAAGGTCGCCGTCGTCGGCGGTGGCAACGTCGCCATGGACTCGGCGCGCACCGCGCTGCGCATGGGCGCCGATGAGGTCCACCTCCTGTACCGGCGCACCCGCACCGAGATGCCCGCCCGGATCGAGGAGGTCCACCACGCCGAGGAGGAGGGGGTGAGGTTCCAGTTCCTGACGGCCCCCCTCAAGTACGTCGGCGACAAGGAGAACCGGGTGTGCGGCGCGCACTGCCAGCGCTTCGAGCTGGGCGAGCCCGACGCATCGGGGCGCCGCCGGCCGGTGCCCATCAAGGGCGACGAGTTCGACATCGAGCTCGACATGGCGGTGTGCGCCATCGGCAACGGCCCGAACCCGCTGGTGCCGAACGCGCAGCCCGACATCAAGACCCGCCGCGGCGGCAACATCGTCGCGGAGAAGGGGACCTGCCGCACCTCGAAGAAGGGCGTCTTCGCCGGCGGCGACATCGTCCTCGGCGCCGCCACCGTCATCCTCGCCATGGGCGCCGGCCGCAACGCGGCCCAGGCCATCGACGACTACCTCAAGACCGGCGAGTGGCCCGAGCTGGGCGAGCTCGAGGTGAAGTAGCTGGGGACACGTTCCTACCCCGCAACCTCCCGACAGCACGACGTTCTTTCTCCCTACCGCGCGGTTTGCACATTTCCGGTTCGATGAGGCGGCAGCGTTTCGCGCCGCCACTCTACAAACCGCGCGGTAGAGAGATAATCAGTCGTGATTCTGGGCTGTTGGATGGAGGGAACGTGTCCCCGCCCGGGCCATCCGCTCGGGCCAGAGATCGTTGACGTCGATGCGGCCCAGGAACGGCATCACCACGCTGCGCCCCTCGCGGTAGCTGTCGGTCCGCCAGGCCGCGTCGGACAGCCGGGCCCACTCGCGCGCGTAGCGGTCGAGGTGGGCCGTGACGGCCGGGTGGCGCACGATGGCGTCGGCGCCCGGGTAGGTGGGGCGGGCGCCGGTCGTGGCCACGATCGCCCGCAGGCACTCGGGCCGGTCGATGATCTTGCACGAGCGCAGCAGGTTCGGGTCGTACGGCTGCGCCGCGCGGATGGCGCGGAACAGCGGCGACGTGAAGACTTCCACCAGGCTGTGATCGCGCACGTTGTGGGTGGCGAACGGCACGAACGTGCAGGGCTGCACCGCGCCGTCCGTGGCCACGTAGCAGTACTTGCTGGCGGAGAGACAGCCGCCCACGCAGGCGCCGTCGTTCCAGAAGTCGCCGACGAAGATCGGCCGCGTGAGCCCCCAGCGCCGCGTGGCCGCGCGCAGTCGGTCGCGCTGCGCCGGCGTGGCCATCAGGTCGACGTCGGGATCGCGGCCGAGCGGGAGGTACTGGAACATCCAGCCGAACAGCACGCCGCGCTCGAGCCAGTGATCGAGGAAGCCGTCGTCGGCGAGGAGGTCGCCGTTCTCGCGGGTCGGCGTGGCGGAGAAGCCGAACATCACGCCGGCCGCGCGCAGGAGCCGCATCGCCCGCAGGACGGCGTCGTAGACGCCCGGGCCGCGGCGCCGGTCGGTCTCGCCGGCGAACCCCTCGACGGAAATCGCGGGCCAGAGGTTGCCGAGGCGCTCCAGCCGCGCCACGCGCTCGGCGTCGAGGAGGGTGGCGTTGGTGTAGACCATGAAGACGACGTCGTCGAACTCCTCCGCCATCCGCTCGAGGTGGGGGTAGAGGAAGGGCTCGCCGCCGGAGACGGTGACGAAGTGCACGCCCAGCTCCCGCGCCTCCCCGAGGACCTTGCGGAGCAGGTCGTAGTCCATGTGCGGGCCCCGGGCGAAGCCGGCCGCGTAGCACCCGGCGCAGCGCAGGTTGCACTTCATGGTCGGGTTGATGACCACGGTGTGCGGGCCGAAGAAGCCGTGCCGCTCCAGGCAGGCGAGCCGACGCCGGTGTCCCTCGACGGCGTGCTTCACGATGAGGTCGCGGAGGAAGACCTCGAGCGGCCGGTCCCCCAGCTCGGTCGCGAGCCGCTGGAGCCAGGCCACGAAGGCGGGGTTGTCGTCCAGGTTCCTGAGCAGCCCGGCCGCCACCGTGCCGCGAGCGCCGTCGCCTGCGACGCTCTCGTGGAGCCGGAGCAGCAGGGCACGCCGCGCCGGGGACACCGCCTGGAGCAGCCGCGCCAGTGGCGGCAGGGCGGGTGACTCATCCGGGAGCTGCTGCGCTGCGCGCGGGAGCGAGACCATGGCCTTGGCCCTGCCCAGCGGACGCGGCCTCGCCGCACCTCGGGACCGGGAGGAGAGAGATAGCGCGTTCGCGGTCACGTTGCAATGGTAACGCTGCGGATTCTTGTGCGAATTCGCACGAGGCGCAGGAGCACCGGGGCCGAACGGCCGGTTGCGCGACACCGATCGGGCCGCGGCCGAATCTCATCGGGAGGGGGAGGCTCTTACTCCACAGCAGCACGTACCGCCACGCACTGGAGACGACCATGCGACAGGTCAGCTACGGGTACCGGAAGGAGCTCAAGGGGGTGGCATACGCGGAGGCCATCACCCGCACGACCGAGGCGCTCAAGACCGAGGGCTTCGGCGTGCTGACGCAGATCGACGTCAAGGCCACGATGAAGGCGAAGCTCGGTCTGGACCGGCCGGCCTACGCGATCCTCGGCGCCTGCAACCCGACCCTGGCGCACCGCGCGCTCGAGGGGGAGCCGGAGATCGGGCTGCTGCTCCCGTGCAACGTGGTCGTGGCCGAGACCGAGGACGGCAGCGAGGTCCAGATCGCCGACCCGAAGGAGATGTTCAAGATCGTGGACAACCGCGAGCTGGCCCCGCTGGCCGACGAGGTCGGCAGCAAGCTGAGGCGCGTGCTCGAGAGGGTATAGAGGAGATAGCCATGGACTGGCTCGTGATGGGCGGCCTCCTCGTGGGCTGGGTGCTCCTGCAGTACGTCCTCCTGCCCCGCCTCGGCGTGCCTACCTGAGCGGTGCCCGATCCTGCCGGTCGGCGGGACGCGTGCGGCAGTCCTCGCTCACCCGCTCCAGGGGAGCCCCACCCCAAACCGCCCGCCTGACGCCGACGCACTCGCGGGGGTGACCGATCCGTCGCCCCGACCTTCATGGGGCGTTTCCCTCCTGCTGGCCGCTCCCGCCGTCACACTGCTTCGTTGACGTGGGCGCCGTGTGGGGCGACGCTTGGGGTGGGCCTGGTCACCGCGGGCGCCATGCCCCCGGGCTGCAGCGGCGAGACTTGGAGGTTGGCCATCGCGACGGAGGGTCTCCTTGGCAGCAGGGTGGCCCGTCGCGAATCACCAAGGCGGACAAACGCGACGAAGTGTCGCGTTGGTGGGGGGATGGCTCCCTCCATCCCGAGGGGAACGAGACACTTCGTCTCGTTACCGACGTTGGCCACCTCCACGCACTGACGCTCGGCCGGCGCAGACCCCGCCTGCCGCACTCGCACTGGGTCTCGCTCCGCGGAACCGCGTCCCTTCAGGGCTTGGAGGCGACTTGCGCCATCGCCTGCTGCGCGACGCTGCGCGCGTTGCGCACGCAGTCGTTGAGGGAGATGCCGCGGTAGGCGTTGCCGCCGAGGACGAGCGGGCCCAGCTTCGCGGCGCGCGTCTCCAGCTCGGCCACGCGGTCCGCGTGCCCGACGGTGTACTGCGGGATGGCCTGCTCGTGGCGCCAGACGGTGCTGAAGACGGGCTTCGCCTTCAGCCCGAGGATGCCCCCCAGCTCGCCCTGGATCAGGGTGAGCAGCGCCGGGTCGTCGAGGGCGCACAGCTCGGGGTTGGTGGCACCGCCGACCATCACGCGGATCAGCACGTGCCCCGCGGGGGCGCGGCCGTCGAAGAGCGTCGACTCGAAGAGGGCGCCGAGGAGCCGGATCGGCTCGCGCCGCGGCACCAGGAAGCCGAAGCCGTCGAGGGGGTGACCGACGTCGTCGCGGCGGAAGCCGAGGCAGACGACGACGAGCGGCGGGTAGGGGACGCGGTCGAGCAGCCCGGCGCAGGCCGGGTCGTGCGGCCCGAGGAGGCGCGCCTGCACGTAGGCCGGCACCGCCAGCACCACGGCGTCGGCGTCGAGGTGTCCGTCGCCGAGCCGGAGGCGGAGGCCGGCGTCACGGCGCTCGAGCTGCATCACGACCGTGCGCACGAGCACCGCGTCGCCGAGGCTCCGCGCCAGCGCCTCGCACGGGGTGGCCATGCCCGTGTCGAAGCTGGTGAGGGTGCCGCCGGGGCCCGCGTCCACGTCGCGGCCGCGCTCCTTGCGCAGGGCGAGCATGCCGCGGATGAGGCCGCCGTACTTCTCCTCGAGCGCCACGACCTTGGGGAAGGCGCTCCTGACCGAGAGGTTGGCCGGGTCGCCGGCGAAGACGCCCGAGACCATCGGCCCGACGAGCACGGTGAGCGCCTCGTCGCCCAGCCGGCGGCGGGCGAACTCGGCCACGGTCTCGTCGACCCCGGGGCGGCGCTTGCGCGCGAACGGCTCGAGGGCGGCGCGCAGCTTGCCCGGCCACGACATGAGCCGCGAGCGCAGGAACCTGGGCGGGCTCATGGGCAGCTCCTCGAGCTGGCCGCGGCTGTAGATCCAGCGCTTCTTGGCCACGTCCTGCGCGCGGCGCAGGCGGGGGCCGAGGCCGAGCGCCTCGGCCAGCTCCAGCGTCGGCGGCGAGTTGTCGAGGAACGCCTGCACGCCGGTCTCGCACAGGTAGCCGCCCCTCGCGACGGTGCGGACCTTGCCGCCCACCTGCTCCTGCTCCTCGAGGACGATGAGCTCGAGGTTGCGGCCGGCGTGCTCGGCCTGGCGGCGGATCTCGAACGCGGCTGCGAGGCCGGAGATGCCGGCGCCGACGACGACGATGCGGCTCATGCCCGGCTCCCGGGAGGGCCGGCGGCGCGCGGGGAGGCGGCGCCCGGGGCCCGGGCGTCGAGGTGACGCCGGACCAGGCCCGCCAGCGCCGCGATGAACGCCGGCCGGTCGTTGAGCGCGGGCGCGCGCCGGAACTCCGTGATGCCGGCGGCGTGCGCCACGTCGCGGTAGCGGAGGTCGATTTCCTGCAGCGTCTCGATGTGGTCCGAGACGAACGCCACCGGCACGACCAGCAGCGCCCGCGCTCCCTGCCGGGCGAGGTCGTGGATGACCACCTCGGTGGACGGGCCGAGCCACTTCACCGGCCCGACCTTGCTCTGGAAGCCGAGGCGCCAGCGGTCGCCGAGGCCCAGCCGCGCGACCACGCCGGCGACCGTGGCGCGGACCTCGCGCTCGTACGGGTCGCCCCGGTCGACGTAGCGCTGGGGCAGGCCGTGGGCCGAGAAGAGCACCGGCACCCGCTCCCGCTCGGCCGCCGGGATCTCGGCCAGGCCGGCCGTAACGGCCTCGGCGAGCGCGTCGAGGTAGGCGTCGTCGTCGCCGTAGCGGTCGATGGCGTCGAGCGGCGCGCGCACGCCCGCGGCCGCGAGCGCCCGCCGCAGGTCCTTGAGCGACGAGCCGGTGGTGGAATCCGAGAACTGCGGGTAGAGGGTGAGCGCGAGCACGCGGACCACGCCGTCGCTCCGGAGCGCGCGCGCCGCGTCGTCGGCGAACGGCTTCCAGTAGCGCATGGCCACGTAGCAGCGGCAGTCGAGCCCGCCGTCGCGCAGCGCCGCCTCGAGGCCGCGCGTCTGGCGCTCCGTCAGCTCGCCGATGGGCGAGCGGCCGCCGATCGAGCGGTACAGCTCGCGCACCTTGGGGGCGCGCCGGCCGGCGATGAAGCGCGCCAGGGCGCCCTGCCCGAGCCCGCCCCAGGGGAGCTTGATGAGGTCCCGGTCGGCGAAGAGGTTGCGGAGGAACGGCTCGACCGCCTCGATCGAGTCTGGGCCACCCATGTTCATGAGCACCACGCCCAGCATCACTGGCTCAGCCCGCCCCGCCGGAGGCCTCGCCCCGGATGGCCGCGAGCATCGCCTCGACGCCGGCGATCGGCGTGTCGGGGAGGATGCCGTGACCGAGGTTGAAGACGTGCCCGGTGCCGCCGCCGGCGGCGAGCACGGCGCGGGTCCGCTCGGCGATGACCGCCGGCGGCGCGTGGAGCGCGACCGGGTCGAGGTTGCCCTGCACGGCCACGTCCGGGCCGAGACGCGCGCGCGCCTCGCCGAGGTCGACGCGCCAGTCGAGCCCCATGACGTCGGCGCCCGTGCGCTTCATGCGCTCGAGCAGCGGGGCCGCGCCGTTGACGAAGTAGATGATGGGGACACCGCGCGGCCGTAGCCGGGCGACGATCTCGGTGACGTAGGGGAGCACCAGCTCGTCGTAGTCCCGCGGGGCGAGGACTCCGGCCCAGGTGTCGAAGAGCTGGACCGCCTGGGCGCCGGCCGCCACCTGCGCCTCGAGGTAGAGCACCACGGTGTCGGTGACGAGGCGCAGCAGGCGCCGCGCCGCCTCCGGGTCGGCCCAGAGGAACCGCTTCAGCTCGACGAAGTCCTTCGAGCCGGCGCCCTCGATCATGTAGGCCGCCAGCGTGAGCGGCGCGCCGGAGAAGCCGATGAGCGGCGTCGCCGGCAGGGCGCGTCGGATCCGTCGCACCGCCTCGGGCACGAACGGCATGGTGGCCTCGGGATCGGGCACGCGCAGCCGGTCGAGGTCGCCGCGGAGCCGGATCGGCGCATCGAGCACCGGCCCCAGATCCTCGACGAACTCGACCGGCATCCCCATCGCCTCCACCGGGATGAGGATGTCCGAGAAGAGGATGGCGGCGTCGAAGCCGAAGCGACGGATCGGCTGGCAGGTCACCTCGCAGGCGAGGTCCGGCGTCTTGCACAGCTCCAGGAACCCGACCTGGCCGCGCACCTCGCGGTACTCGGGGAGGTAGCGCCCCGCCTGGCGCATCATCCAGACAGGGGGGCGGTCGACGGGCTCGCGTCGGCAGGCGGCGAGGAAGCGAGGCGCTGCGGGCTCTGGCGGCATGGCGGGCTCCCGGGAGACGGAAGTATAGCAGGAAGGGGCTACTCGGCGGCCGGTCCCCCGACGGCGCGCGGTCCCGTCGCCCCGCGGAGGGGGCCGGTCGACGCGCCCGCGTCGGACTGCTACCTGCGCCTGAGCGCGGCGTTGCCGCGGCGCGAGCTGATGGTCAGGCGGGCGCCGCCGGCGCCCAGCCTGGCGCCGGCCACGCCGCCGTCGGCGCGCGGCAGCGAGAAGTCGTCGCTCGTCGCGCCCCGCGGCGCGGCGAGGCTCACCACGGCCGCGAAGTCCGCCGGGACTCGGACCTCGGCGTCGCCGCGGCGCGCGATCACCCCGCTGTCGCGGGCGAGGCGGGGCGCCGTGGTCTCGACCCGGGCAGCACCGGCAGCGTCCACGTGCATCTCGGCCACCGCGCCGCTCACCTCCACCGCGCCCAGGCGGCGCGTGGACGCCGTGACGGCGCCGGAGACCGCGCGCAGACGGATCGCCCCTTCCACGGCCCGTGCCGTGAGCGGCCCCGTGATCCCTTCGACGTCGATGTCGCCGCGGCCGAGCGTCTCGACCAGGAGGTCGACCCCCTGCGGCACGGTCACCTCGAGGTGGACGGTGGCGCCGATGGCCCGGCCCCGGGGCGACCGCGCCTCGACGAGCGTGCGCCCGTCGGGGTCGGTGCCCACCCGGACGAGGCGCGCCTGGGAGAGGCCCTTGGCCTCGTCGGCCCACCGGGAGCGCCCCTCGACCTCGCCGCTCACGCGCGCCTGCGCCACGTCGCCGGCACGCACCCGGATCGGGCCGTCCCGGCTGCGGATCGCGAGGCGTCCGTCGCGCGCCAGGTCCACGAAGTGCTCCGGGACGGCGGCGCGGTGGCTGTGCGGCCCGGGAGCCGGCCGGCCGCGCCCGCACCCCCGGCCGCACCCGGCGGCGAGCACTAGGACGGAGAGCAGGAGGGCGAAGTGGGACGTCGCGCGGCGCACTGGTCGGGCTCCTGGCGGGGCATTATAGCGACCGGGCGGCGGGCCCACTTGCCGCGCAGGTCACGTGCCGAGCAACTCGGGAGGGCCCCTCGTTGACAGGCCCCCGACCTAGCGCGAAGCTGGCAGAGGAGGATGGCGGCGCCGTGTGCCGACAGCTCGGGCTCGGACTCCTGGCGGTCGTGGCTGGCATGGTCCCGGGGTGCCCCGTGCCCGGAGCAGCTCCGGCGGACGCGGCGCCCGCCACGCTCGATGCGGGGACGTGTCAGTCGAGCGACGAGACCGAGGATGCGCGCGTCCAGTGGGCCCGCTGGCCCATGGCTGAAACGGGAACGTACGACACCAGCGTCCCTGGAGTGGTACTCGACAACGTGACCGGCCTCATGTGGGAGAGATCCATATCGTCATACGGTGTGTGGGCCGACGGCAACAACCACTGCCGGTGCCTGGGGCTCGGTGGCTACCGGGACTGGCGAATGCCCTCCCTGGTAGAACTGATCACCATCGTGGACTACGGCCGCCAGCACCCCGCAATCGACCCGGTGGCGTTTCCGGGCACGCCCCCCGGTTCTTTCTGGAGCTCGTCCGGGCACTGCGCCGAGAGCAACACTGCGGACCGGGACGTTTTCTACCGTGCATTCGGCGTTGATTTCGCGTTCGGATCGGCGAATGGATGGGGGCTTGCGGGGAGCGGCCACGCGAATACGCGGTGCGTGCGCGAGGCTTGGTGATAGCGGTGAGGGCACCAGCGCCAACCTCGCTCGGTCAGGCCCCACGGGCCCTCGCAGCGCTAGCGCTGGCCTCGGTGCTGGCTGCCGGCGTTCCGCGGGCCGGGGCGGGGGCCCCGCCAGGCCAGTACCTTGTAACGGACGAGACGGTCTACGACACGATGACGGGCCTCATGTGGCAGCGCGCGATCCTCGAGCGTTGCGTCGATTGGGTCGACGCGGAGGCGTACTGCGACTCGCTGGACTTGGCGAGCTACGCGGACTGGCGGCTCCCGTCCGTGAAGGAACTCATCAGCATCTTCGACGCTACCCGGGGGGCTTGCGCCTACTCGCAGCCGAGCATTGACGCGAGCGCCTTCGCTGGATCAGCCCACTACCCGGCAACCGAGTTCTGGTCCTCAACCCTGTCGGTCTCGGGACCGGTCCCTTGGAACGTGTCCTTTGAGGTGCACCGGGTGTCGTCCGACATTCCATCGTACGGTGGGCTCGTGCGGTGCGTACGCACGGGCCTGTAGGGCGTCCCGCGACTCCCACCGTCGCCCATTGGCCGACGGACGGCCAGTCCCCGGACGAGGAACGCGGAGGGGGGCCACGCCGCCCCGGATCACGTACTGATGTGGACGACCTTCGCCGGCGGGAAGCCGTTGAACCACGTGGAGGAGGCGTGGGTGTAGGCGCCGATGTCCTCGCTGTAGACCAGGTCACCGAGGTCCAGGTCGGGGAGCGGCTCGGACTGGCAGATGGTGTCGAGGGCGTCGCAGGTCGGCCCGAACACGGCGCTGAGCTGGTCGTGGCCGCGCTTGAAGGCCTTGATGTGGTACTGGCAGTGGTCGAAGAGCACGCCCGAGAAGGTGTGGTAGAGGCCGTCGTTGAGGTAGTAGCAGCGCTTGCCGTCGCGCTCGGCCTTCCCGATGACCTCGGCCACGAGCGTGGCGGCGGTGGCCACCAGGAACCGGCCCGGCTCGGCGATGATCTCGATCTCCTTCGGGAACAGACGGCGGAGCTCGGCGTTGAGGATCCGCGCCAGCTCGCGGAAGCGCCTGACGCTGCCGTCGTACGGGGCGGGGAAGCCGCCGCCGATGTCGAGGAGCTTGAGCCGGTACCCGCGCCCGGCCGCCTCCTCGATCACCTGCGCCGACATGTTGAGGGACTGGACGTAGTTGTTGAAGTTGGTGCACTGGCTGCCGACGTGGAAGCAGAGCCCCTCCACGGAGAGTCCCGCGTCGAAGGCGGCGGCGATCAGATCGACCGCCTCGCCGGGCGCGGCCCCGAACTTGCTCGACAGCTCGACCATGGAGCCGGTGTTGGGGACGCGGATGCGCAACGCGAGCCCGGCGTGCGGCGCGTGCCGGCGGATCTTGCCGATCTCGGCGAGGTTGTCGTACGTGACGAGCGGCTTGTAGCGGTCCAGCTCCTCGAGGGTCGCCGTGTCCTTGATCGGGTTGGCGTAGATGATCTTGTCCCAGATGAAGTCCTGCCGGGCCTTCGGGGACAGCCGCTTGATGTGCTCGTAGACCAGGCGGAACTCGCCGATCGAGGCGACATCGAAGCTGGTGCCGGCCTCGTAGAAGGTGCGGACGATGGCCGGGTCGGGGTTGGCCTTGACCGCGTAGTACGCCTGCACGCGCGGCAACCACCGACGGAACTCGGCGAAGTTCCGCCGCAGCGCATCGTGATCCACGATGAACAGCGGCGTCCCGTGCTTCCTGGCGAGCTGCTGCAGCAGCTTGGTCTTGGGCATGGCGAGCCTCCCGGCCGCGAGCCGCCGGTACGTCAGAGCCTCTTGTTGCGCTTCCAGTACTCCTTCGCCTCCTGCGCCAGCAGCGCGGGCAGGTGGTCGTAGAGCCGCTTGAGCTTGCGCGGCCGGTGCCGCGCCAGCGCATAGTGCGTCAGCAGCGGCAGCGCCACGGTCGAGTCGAGGTAGCACACGATCGCGTCCGGCAGCTGGGTCGGATCGACCTTGCCCCAGCTCACCGCCTCGTGCGGCGTGGCGCCGGACAGGCCGCCGGTGTCCGGGCGCGCGTCGGTGAACTGGATGAAGAAGTCGTGCCCGGCCTCCGGGATCCGCAAGACCTCCTGGATCTGGGGCTCGGTCTGGAGCGTGAAGTTCTTGGGTGATCCGCCACCGACCAGGACCACGCCGGTGCGGCGCTTCTTGAGCTTGGCGTCGAGGACGATCGCGGTGCTCTCGTTCACGTCGATCGAGGGGTTGACGCGCAGCTTGTTGTTGCGGAACTCCAGCCCGGCCACGTTCATGCCGATGGTCGAGTCGCCCGGCGACGAGCAGAAGCACGGGACGCCCGCGCGGTACGCCGCTGCCAGGATGGACACGTCCCTGCGGCCGGTCTGGCGCTCGAACTCGGCGCAGTACTGGCCGAGGAGGTAGTGGAGCTCGGCCGTGCCCATCTCGTGCTGGAACTCGGGCTGCAGGAGGATCTGCCGCAGGATGTGGTCGGTCTGCATCAGGACGTCGTTGTAGTCGAGCAGGATGTCGTAGATGCGGACCACGCCGACTGCGCGCAGCTCCGGGTCGCGGACGAACGGCGACCCGCGGAACAGCGGCAGGTTCATGGCGTGGTGCAGGTCGTGGTACAGGTTGGCGCCGGTGGCGACGATCCAGTCCACGAAGCCAGCCTTGATGAGCGGCAGGACCGCGGCGGCGCCGACGCCGGCGGGCGTCAGCGCGCCGGCCAGGCTCATGCCCACGGTCACGTCGGCTCCGAGCATCTTCCCGGTGAAGAGGTGGCAGGCCTCCTGGAGCCGGGCCGCGTTGTAGGCGAGGAACGAGCTGTCGATCAGGTCCGCCAGGGACTCCTTGCCGCTGATCGGCGCCGGCAGGATGCGCTGTCCGGAGAGGAAGCGCTGCTTGCCCTTGGAGAACTTATGGGGGTACTTGCTCGTGAACTTCTTTGGCAGCAGGATCGTGCCCATCGACGGTCTCCTGTGTGGCGTCTGCTCGATCTCCGTGGGGCCCATGGGGGCCCGGGTCGGAGAACCATACTTGCCCGGCGCCCGGCTTTCAAGGAACGGCAGGCCGCTCGGGTGCAGATCCGCTGCGTCGGAGGAGAGGAGACCGCCTGGGCGGCCCCCACCCTCCGTCCCAGGCATCGCCCGGCAAATCACGCGAGGCCGGTGGTCTGGGCCGACATGCTGCCGCATGCCGGACGAGATCACACGAATGGTTGATCCGGTAGGGGATGGGTTCTGCGCTCCGGCTCGGCGCGCCGTGGCCGGGCTGCGCGGCGTGAGGGGGTGGGAGGCCAGGCATCGCCTTGCGCGCCGGCCCGGGATAGGCAAGATTGAAGCGCATGCGCGTCCGGGTGCTGTTCCACGACAACTGCTTCGACGGCGCGGCCTCCGCGGCGCTCTTCACGTGCTTCCACCGGGCCCGCGTGGTGCCCGATGCCGAGTACAGCTATCGCGGCCTCACGCACCACCCCGGCGAGGTGTTTCCGCCGAGCGCCTTCGACGGCGACGAGAACGTCGTCCTCGATTTCCGCTACTCGCGCGACCCGCGCCTGACCTGGTGGTTCGACCACCACGTGAGCGCCTTCCCCACGCGCGAGGACGAGGCGCATTTCCGCGCTGACACCAGCGGGCGGAGGTTCTACGACGCGGCCTCCCCCTCCTGCACTCAGCTCATCGCCCGGGTCGCGGCGGAGAAGTTCGGCTTCGACGTCGCGCCCCACGCCGAGTTGATCGACTGGGCGCGCGTCATCGACGGCGCGCAGTTCCCCGACGCGCACACGGCCGTGGCCCTGGAGGCGCCGACGCTCCAGCTCATGACCTGGGTCGAGGCCAACCGCGACCAGGCCCTGACGGAGCGCTTCATCCGCGACCTCGGCCAGCGGCCGCTCGCCGCCATCGCGGCCGAGCCGTGGGTCACCAGGCCCCTGGAGCCGCTGCTGGAGCAGCACCGGCGCACCATTGCGACCGTCGCGCGCCGGGCGCGGCGCGAGGGGGACGTCGTCCTCTTCGACCTCGGCGACGACGGCGTCGAGGGGTTCAACAAGTTCATCGTCTACGACCTGTTCCCCGACGCGCGCTACAGCGTGGGCGTGACCGTCTCGCGCACCCGGGCCAAGGTCTCGGTCGGCACCAACCCCTGGTCGCCGTGGCCGCGCACGCACAACGTCGCGGCCATCTGCGAGCGCTTCGGCGGCGGCGGCCACCCGATGGTGGGCGCCGTCAGCCTGGGCCCGGGCGACCTCGCGCGGGCGCGGGAGATCGCCGCCGAGATCGTGGCCGAGCTGCAGCGGGGGTAGGCTGCGCCCACCAGCACCCGCGCACGACGCCGCCGATCGTGGCGCTCATCAAGCGCAAGTCGTGGCTGCTGCTGAGGCTGCGCAGCGGGGACATCCGCGACGAGCCCTGACCCACCTTGACGCGCCTCGCGGCGCGGCAGGACCATGGAGCCATGGGACGTCGGCTTGTCTGGACGCTCGCCGGGGTCATGGTCCTTGCGGTCTGGTCGGGGTGCGGCGGCGAGCGCTCAGCATCTGGCGACGGGGGCGCTGGCGACGGACAGTCGCCGTCCTACTGCGACAAGACGCCCGCCCGCGATCCCTCCTGTGACGACCCGGCGCTCAAGGCCCGCTACGACGCGTGTCAGGTAACGCATGACGAGGCCGACTGCACACAAGCGGGTGGAAACTGGATCCCCGGGTCCGATGGAGGCTTCGGGGGTATTGCCCATTGCTCGTGCAGCACCGGCCAGGTTGGATGCCCGTGCTGCCGGTCGACCGACTGCATCAGTGTGTGCTTCGACGCCTACACCCCGATCAACGAGTGCGAGAAGGCCACGTACTGGCACTGCATGGACCGGGGGCCCATCAACCCGTGCTTCTGCACACGGGGGCCGACGGGCGAGCTCGGGGGTCTGTGCATCGACTGACGCCGGTCAGAAGCTGAACGAGGCCGTCACGCCGTCGGTGGCGCCGCCGAACTTGAAGTCGCGGGCGTCGTGACCGACGCGGGCGATCAGCTCAAGCCAGCGCCCGTAGGCGAAACAGACCGCACTTCCTGCCGCCGCGCCGGAACGAAGCTGGAGCAAGCGGGTGCCCGGACCTCACGCAGCGCCGACGGTGAGGCGCGTGCGGATGCGCTCGAGCAGGGCCGCGGCCGTCGCCCGCCACTGCGTGTACTCGTCGGCCGCGACCTCGTAGGACACCACATAGTAACAGAAGCCCGAGCGGCGGCCCGGCGCGCCCGGGGGCGGCTACCGCGGCACGCCCGGGCGGCGCGACACGAAGGGGTTGCCCGCGAGCAAGAAGCGCCAAGGCTTCCGGGCCCACTCGCCGGCGTAGTCCACGCCGACGCGCGCTGAGGTGCCGACGGACGGGCGCGGGCCGCAGCGCGGCTCCACGTAGAGGGCGCTGCTCCGGGTGCAGAGGTCGGCGGCGTTGAGGTGGAGGTAGATCGCCATGGCCTTGCAGACGAGGCCGGGCCCCTGTGTCCGCCCCGCGATCCCCGCCAGCGGCTCCACGGCCCGGATGAGGACGGCGTGTGCGAACCCCTCGGGCTCGGTGACCAGGTTGAGGCAGTGGTACATGCCGTAGATCAGGTAGACGTACGCGTGGCCGGGCGGCCCGAACATCACGCGGGCCCGCCCCGTCGCCCCGAAGCGCGCGTGGGAGGCCCGGTCGCTCGGACCCATGTAGGCCTCCACCTCGACGATGCGCCCCACGCGCCGATCGCCCGGGCCGACCTCGTGCACGAGGGTGGCCCCGAGGAGGCCGCGCGCCACCTCCAGGGTCGGGCACGCGTAGAAGCGGCGGGGGAGGCGCGGCGGGCGGCTCACGGCGGGCAGCTCACGGCCGCCGTCAGGGCTCCAGCAGCAGGGCCTTCCGGTCGATGGCGGCCATCATCTCTGCGAGGCGCGCGTCGGGGGCGAGCTTCTCGTAGAGCGCCGTCGCCACGCGCCGGTAGTCGGCGTCGGCGAGCTGGCCGGCGAGGAGCCGGTAGCGCAGGAAGACGAAGGCCGTCTGCACCACGTCCGAGAGGCAGTAGCTGCGGATCTTCTCGATCTGGCCGGCCCGGTAGAGCCCCTCGACCTGGGAGCCGTCGACGCCGATCTTGCCGGGGAGGCCGACCAGCTTGGCCACGGCGTTCAGCTTCAGGTGACGCGCGGCGCCGTGCTCGGAGAAGACGTCGCAGAGATCGACGTGCCCCTCGGCGCTGTAGCGGTAGCGGTAGCCCCGCCCCTGGTAGTACCAACGGAGCGGCACGCCGTGGCGCAGGCAGCGCAGCGCGATCACCGGCAGGTCGAAGCCGCGGCCGTTCCAGGTGATGATGTCGGGGCGGTTGATCTCGACGAACTGCGAGAAGTCGGCCAGCATGGCCGCCTCATCCTCGTCGCGGCCCACCACTCCCAGCCGCTTGAACGCGAACTCCCCGTTGAGCCACAGGAGGCCGATGACGATGGGGCGGTGGGCGTACGGCAGCGCGAAGGGGCGCTCCTCGCCCATGGGGACCTCGGGCGGCGTGTAGACCTCGAGATCGGGGATAGTCTCGATGTCGAGCACCAGGTAGGAGGCTTCGCGCATGCCCATAGGTTACCAGAAGCGGCTGACGCGGGGTCAGTGACGCGGCGACCCGCGCGCCCCACGATCGCTCAGTGACTCCGCGGCCCAACTTTTTCGCAGTTGGCGCGCCCAGGCCCACATAGGCAGCGGGGTGGTCGGCGGCGCCGGCGTCACTGCGCCCACCGGCGCGGCCCACAGCCGGCACGCAGCGTGCGCGACG